>NZ_JANGBE010000005.1:0-151441 GCF_024462255.1 Flavonifractor sp. DFI.6.63
AATCCTGTGGTACTGACTGCATAATCTTCGTCTCCTTCGTCTTGAATGTTTGATCTCATTCTTGACTCAGTCGAAGATTTTCATACTGTCGGGGAACGTCGATTACACAGAATTTTCGGCGGTCTCCATTTCTATTGAGAATATTATATAAAGTAAGGGCGGAGATTAGTATCCCGCCCTTGCTTTTTTGGCAATTATTCTGTTATTCTCGATTATATTGTATACTCTTTGGTACTTTATAGAGCATTCCTGTGTACACACCGTTGTGATCGCGCTTAATCACGGGGATATACACCTCGTACCCATTAGCAGTGAAATCTCCACGAGTTCCGCCTCTCCAGATGCCATCCTCATCAAATTTCATTTCATCTTGAATGGTAATCCAAGAGGTGCTGGTTTCGAGTTTAACCTTATAAACATCCGTCACCGTCTCAACGCTTTCCTCCACCAGCTCACATTGCTCCAAGGGCAGATTCATATAGTAGTCCATTTCAGCTTCATGCTGCTGCAGGTCTTCTTCGCTGACGGTGGCGGAATATACTCCCACGCCTGACAGATCAACGGAAACCGTACTTTCCTGGGTCCGTCCGTCCTGAAAAGTAGCAATGGCGCTGATTTCAACATTTTGAGGGACCTCACTCATGTCCTTCGCATTTGTGCCCCAGAACAACAGCAAATCATCGGTCATGGTTTCGTCATTGAGTGTAAGCGTATTGCCAACAATGTCAAATTCCGTTCCGTACATCACCAGTCTGTTGTCCGCCCCCACATACATCTTGGAAACATTTTCGCCAATCGCAAGTTTGTCAATGTATTGTTTGGCAAAAAAACCTTCTTCTGTGGTAAACTCGACGCTCTCAATATTGTGTCCCTCATATCTGAGGCCGACACTTACATAAAAATTATCACCGTCAAAATGTCCACCCCATACATCTGACTGGTTTATTAAGTCCGTCTCAATCAATTTGATTGTACCATCATCCATCTCGCCAAGCGCATATGCTTTCACAACAAAGGCGTTAGCAGGATTGGGTATATTAAAAAATGACCCTACTAAGGCTATACATAAGCAAGCAGCCACCAAAGCCCATTTTATCCGTTTGGCTGATTTCCTCTGTACTGTGGCAGACTGCGCTTCTTCAATAATGTTATCGCTGATATTTGTCACGATGTTAAACAGCTTTTTTGATTTATTCTCGCTCATAAATGGATACCCTCCTTTTCCAAAGCAGTTTTGAGGCCAATACGGAGCCGATACATACGCTGGGACATCTTTTCGGGCGTTATGCCCTGTTCGTTTACTAGATCACGGAGCGCCACACCATTCCAGTAACGGCGCACAAACATAATACGATCTGCCTGATCCAGGGAGCGCAGCCAGCGATCGATATGTTCGGTCAATTCTTTTTCTTCGATCTCCTGCCCGACAGTTTGAGAGGATGGAATGCAGTCCTCCAACTCACTCAAAAGCTCCATCATACCCGCATATCGTTTCTGCGTATGATTTTTGTTCCATAGATTGAGTGCGATGTTGCGAACGATTTTACCAAGCCACGGTTTGAATTTGAGAGGACGTTGGGGTGGGATTGCATTCCATACTTGATGGTAGGTATCATTCACGCATTCCTCGGCATCCTCATGAATGGATAAGATATTCTTTGCGACGCCAAAACAAAATGTCCCATATTTGGAGGCTGTTTCAGCAATAGCCTGCTCATTTCTCTGCCAATATAACTCGATGATTTGAGCATCCTCCATCCATATCCTCCTCTCTTCTCTGTGATTTTGAAGGCCCTTCATCTATTAAGACAAGGTTTTGAGGGAAATATTTGCCCAATTCCAAAAAGTTTTTTTAATTATGGCATAGAACATTTTGTATAGCAAGAGGCGAGAGCATCAGCTAAGATGCTCCCGCCTTGTGTGTTAGTCCTGTTTTGTCTTGTACTTTTCCTGTTGTGCTTTCCACTCGGCAAACTCCCGCTGCCCTTCCTCGCTCTCGAAAAACGCCTGTATCTCCGGGAGCAGGACACGGGGCGGAGCGCCCACCTATTGGACTATCTCAGATAAATCGGAACTGCATCGCCTGGGAGGGGAATGCAGCTCGGATTTATAAATTGAAAAAATACAGCTGCAAAAAAGGGTAAAAGGACGGCAGAGGGGGTACGCTTCCCTGGCGCTTTGTCTATATTGCCGCGCCGCCGTGACCGGCGCAGAGCCCGCCCCTCCACAGAAAGCACTGCAAAGGAGACCAAATTAAAGAACGCTCGGAGAAAAGTACCACTTGCGGTTGATTGTTCAAAAAGGAGGGGCTATAATTCAGTTAGCCCCTGCGGCGGCAGGCCCGAGGGACGCACCTTCCGGTGCAATAGGGTGGTCACATGCGTTTCAAGACAGCAAGTATCCAGTTTCAGATCATAAAACTCATAATAAGACCTGCTAAGTTTTGTCAAGGGGGGAAAATCAAAATACTGAAAATAGAAAAATGGCGCGCCTAATCAGGCCGCTGCGCATCTCAAAATGAAACGGCGGCCAACCAGAGCGATATGATAAGGTCAGATCTGTTCTAAAGATTCTAAGTAAGCTTTCACAGTAGCGTAGTAGATCCGCAGGAATTTGTTCGCAGATGCCATCATGTAGACGCGGTAGGGCTTGCCCTCGGTTCGCTTTCTATCCATGAACTGGTAGATCGGTTCATCCGGTGGTGATGTCTGCAAATAGATGCTCATGACAAGGAATAGGGTCCGGCGCAGAGATGATGCACCGACCTTGCTCATGCTCTTGTGCCTGCCGATTACATCGCCGGAGTCGTTGGGCGGGGCATCGATGCCGGCGTAAGCCACAAGGGCTTTCTTAGAGTAAAAACGGCGCACGTCGCCAATCTCGGCCATAAGCTGTGGGCCGAGAGTCGGCCCAATACCAAACATCTCCATGACAACAGGATATTCCGGCAGTTGAGAGGCCAGAGAGTGCATTTCCTGTTTGAGAGCAGCAAGCGCAGCCGAAGTGGTTCTGAGTTGAGATACAGCCTGCTCCACAAGCAGCTTCGTGGTTTCAGCCTTCGGCATGACGCCAATATGCCCGCTGGCTTCATCGTAAATGGCGTGTGCTTTATCCTCGCTGAAGTTGTACCCATGCTTTCGGCACCACCGCTGGTACTTGTTCACGAATGCCTTTTCGGAGCGCTCGCAAACGCACTTGCAATGCCAAAACTCCGCTACGAAATCTACCCACTTCTCGCTTCCATCGGCGCGAGCAGGGCTGTTGAACAGGCGGTTTGCATTTGGGAAAACCGTGTCCAACAAGGAAATCAAATTGTTCTTCAGAACAGTCTGTACCTTGGAATACTGCCGGTACTGACGGTAGCAATTTTTCAGCAACAGCCGAGTGTTTTCCTCCGGAATATATCTTGGCAAGGTAAGCCAGCGGTCAAGGCCATAGTTCGCCAGCTTTACGGCGTCCTTCCGGTCGGTCTTGACACGCCTCAAATCGTTGTTCCCGTAGCTGTGCACCAGCTTTGCATTGACAACGGAAACATATAGTCCAGCATCATGGAGCAGCTGCGCTACCGGCGCATGGTAGTTCCCAGTGGACTCCATGACCACACGAGTCTCACCGTCCAGGCTTTTGAGCAGTTTTGCCAGCTCACTCAGTTCACTGTCGGTGTGATGTACTTCAAAGGGTGAGATGACAACTTCTCCAAAGGGGCGCATGGCGGCCACCATACTTCTTCCTTTGGAAATGTCAATGCCAATAGAGTTCATGTATCTACCTCCAATACGAATTTGCAACCGGAATCCATCTTTTTCTCATTGCCGATTCAATCTATTGGGTGACGCGAACTCTATGGCTCAACCTGCTCAAATCGAACGCCGCAATAAGGGGATGGCTGACAGTCTTAATATCGGACATGAAAGCCCAAGGAGGGATTGGTCAGCCAGTTGCTCCCCTTATTGTAGCTTAGGCAATGATATGGAAAAAGACACGGCTGGCTGCCGTGCCTTAACCCTAAACATATTATAATAGGAGGAAAGGAACATGGAAAAATGGAACTGCTCTGTCTGTGGTTACATCCACGAAGGCCCCCTGCCAGCCGATTTTGTCTGCCCCGTATGCAAACACCCGCAGAGCTACTTTGAGCTGCACAAAGAAAATTATTGATGGGGCGGGAACAGCGCCGCTGCCGGATGCCACGGACGGTATGACCGGCGTTCCGGAGCCCCCGGATTGGCTGCGGGGCAGGAGCGGAGACCCTCTGCTTCAAGTCCGCCGCGGTCCCCCGAAAAGCGGACGGTGAAGTTCGGTTTTCCGGGGAAATAACGTAAGATTACGGTACGGTTGGGCGCGGCCGGACCGGCGGTTTCCGCATTCCGCGGAACAAGCGGCCCGGGACGCGGGGCGGAAAGCGATCAATAAAATTCGGTGAGAAGGAAGCGTTGCCGAAGAAAGGAAACGAGAATGAAGGTTGTCATTGTTGGCGGGGTTGCCGGAGGAGCGACGGCCGCAGCCCGTATCCGCAGATTGGATGAGAACGCGCAGATCGTTGTTTTTGAGCGCTCTGGCTTCGTTTCCTATGCCAACTGCGGCCTGCCCTACTACATCGGCGGCGTCATAACGGACCCGGAGGAGCTGACGCTCCAGACGCCGGAGCGCTTTTGGCAGCGGTTCCGGGTCGACATGCGGGTACGGCATGAGGTGACCGCGCTGCATCCGCAGCGAAAGAGCGTTGCGGTGCGTGATCTGGAGACCGGAAGAGTTTTTGAAGAACGCTATGATAAGCTCCTCCTGTCGCCCGGGGCCCGCCCCACCCAGCCGGAGCTGCCCGGTGTGGGACTGGACAGGCTCTTTACGCTGCGGACCGTGGAGGACACTCTGCGCATCCGGGCGTTCGTGGAGCGGGAGAAGCCCCGCTCCGCAGTCCTGGCGGGCGGCGGATATATCGGCCTGGAGCTGGCGGAAAACCTGCGCGGGCTTGGAATGGACGTGACCATCGTTCAGCGGCCCCAGCAGCTGCTCAACCCCCTGGACTATGATATGGCGGCCTTTGTCCACGCCAAGATGCGGCAGGAGGGCGTTAAGCTGATGCTGGGCCATTCCGTCGCGGGATTCGAGGCGGATCGTAACGGCGTGAAGGTACTGCTCAAGGGAGAAGCGGCGCTGAAGGCCGATCTGGTGATCTTGGCCATCGGCGTTACTCCGGATACCCGCATTGCCAAGGAAGCGGGCCTGGAGCTGGGCGTCAAGGACAGCATCGTGGTGAACGACCGGATGGAGACCTCTGAGCCGGACATCTATGCCGTGGGCGACGCGGTAGAGGTTAAGCACTGCGTCACCGGGGAACAGACGCTGATCTCCCTGGCGGGCCCGGCCAACAAGCAGGGACGCATCGCCGCGGACAATATCTGCGGCGGGCACAGCGTTTACGGCGGCTCCCAGGGCTCCTCGGTCATCAAGGTGTTCGATATGACGGTGGCCACCACCGGCATCAACGAGCGCACGGCGAAAAAGGCCGGGATCGACTGCGATAAGATCTATCTCTCCCCGGCCAGCCACGCCGCGTACTATCCGGGCGGCAGACTCATGACCATGAAGGTGGTTTTTGAGAAAGGAAGCTGCAGGCTGCTGGGCGCGCAGATCGTGGGCTATGAGGGGGTGGATAAGCGGATCGACGTGCTGGCGTCCGCTCTGTATGCCGGGCTGAATGGGGTGCAGCTGAAGGAGCTGGATCTTGCTTACGCGCCGCCCTATTCCTCGGCAAAGGACCCGGTGAACATGGCCGGCTTTATGATCGAAAACATTGCGCAGGGAAACGTCAAACAGTTCCACTGGGAGGAAGCGGACGCGCTCCCCCGGGACGGTTCGGCAATCCTGCTGGACGCCCGGACGCCGGCGGAATATGCCCGTGGGCACCTGGAGGGGTTCCGCAATCTCCCATTGGACGAGCTGCGGGAGCATCTGGAGGAGCTGGAGCGGGACAAGCCGGTCTATGTGGTCTGCCAAAGCGGCCTGCGAAGCTATCTGGCCTGCCGCATCTTGGCTCAGCACGGCGTGGACTGCTGCCACCTCGCCGGCGGCTACCGGCTTTATGAGGTGATCGCCAAAGAGCGCTGCGCCGCAGAGTGCGCATTCCCCTGCGGCATGGAAGGGAATCATTGAGGAAGGAACACACCCGGGGCGTGCCCCGGGTGTGTTCCGGTTTATGGTTGGGACCCGCCGGTATGCGTCCCATCGCCGGGGCGCTTGCCCCCTGAGCAGCGCCGGCCAGCACGCCGGCGAAAGGACGGCTTTGCCAAGGCCCTTGCCCGGGCAGGGCGTGGGGACTGCGGCACAAGCGGACGGAAAGCGGCGGAACGGACGGCCCTAAAATGCGGATATGGGTAAAATAAACAACTTTTAGGCGAGATATTGCTGGACAAAGTGCACGAAAATGAAATTTTCGAAGATTTTTGTTTGCAAGGACATTTTTTAAAATGCTAAAATAAAGAAAACCAAAAGGGAGGTGTCCTGCATGAAGCGAATCAAATATGCCTGCCTGGCGCAGACGATCCATTTTGCCCTGAAGGACGATGTCAGCCATGAGGAGGCGGTGAACCTGGTCAAACGGGAGGCGGAGGCCTACAGGCAGGGGCTGGATCGCCGCAAGATCCGATATAGGGTAGAGGAGGAACTCACCCAGCCTGACGGGTCCATCCTGCTCAGGCTGCGCCGGCAATATAACGCCTATCCCTGCGGGGATTATCTGGCATGAATACAACGGCGCCCTATCCCGTCGGCGCGCTTATCGTCTACGGCGGCAGCGGCGTGTGCAGGGTCATTGGAGTGGGGGTGCCGGAAGGGCAGAGCAAAACGTATTATACCCTTGCGCCCCTGTACGGCACAGAGGTCATTTACGCGCCGGTGGACACCAGGGTATTTCTGCGCCCAGTGCTTACCAAGGAGGAGGCGGACGACCTGATCCGCTCCATGCCTTCTATCCGGGCGGAACGGGTGGAAACAGGCAATTTGCAGCTGCGTTCCCGCCAGTATCAGGCATCCTTCCAAAGTCACGATGCCGCCGACTTGGTCAAACTCATAAAGACCATTCATTGGAGAGACGCGGCAGCCCGGGAGAGCGGAAAGCGCCCCGGGAAGCTGGAAGAAAAGTACCGCAAGCGTGCGGAGGAGCTGCTCTACGGCGAGCTGTCCGCAGCATTGGGGATCTCCCGGGAAACCGTGCCCCAATATATCCGGGGGATGCTGAAGGAAGGAAAGAGCGGGGCGGGCAAAGCGGAGGCGGCGTCTTGAGGACGCCCCCTCCAGCCTGTCGAAAAAGGCCTTTGGCCTTTTTCGACAGAGGGATGCATGACGGACAGGACTCGATTCTTGCAGAAAAGTCGCCCTGTCCGTCATGAGAGGTGTCATTTCCGACGCGCATGTCGCCGGAAATGACGGAGTTTCCTTTCCTTCCATCGTCTGCGGACGACTCAACTCTGCGAGGCTC
This sequence comes from Flavonifractor sp. DFI.6.63, assembly GCF_024462255.1. Classification (NCBI taxonomy): domain Bacteria; kingdom Bacillati; phylum Bacillota; class Clostridia; order Eubacteriales; family Oscillospiraceae; genus Flavonifractor; species Flavonifractor sp. DFI.6.63. The sequence continues at coordinate 7,478 of NZ_JANGBE010000005.1, forward strand.
TTCTCCAGGAAGGTTTTTCGACAGTCTGAGGCGGCGTCTTGAGGATGCCGCCTCTCTTTCGTGCGCTCAGACCGGGGGATCTGCCGTACCGGATTGCAGAACAGGGTGAAATGAGGTATAATTACATTCAAATGGTAGCAGAACGACGAAGGGATGCTACAATTTAGTAGCATTTCTTTGAGGTGTTGCCTTATGCATTTTGGACGGCTGGAGGATCTGCGGGTCGACCACGACAAGACCCAAATCGAAATCGCCCAATATCTGAATCTGAATCGGGAAGTCTACCGCCGCTATGAGAAGGGCATCCGGGAGATCCCAGTGTGGGCCCTGCTCAAACTGGCCGACTTCTATCAGACCAGCACCGACTATATCCTGGGGCGCACGGACCATCCCTCGCCGCCCCATGCGTAAGCTGTGTGCCTTCGCCGGGCCCTTTTCGGCGGCGGTCTTTGCGGCGTTGTTTCTCCTCCCGGAGCGTTTCTGGCTCCCAGTGGGGCTTTGCTGCGGGCTGGGGGCGCTGGCGGGGATGTTTTTCCGGGGGGACGGACGGCTGCGCTGCATTCTGACCGCCCTGGGCCTGTCGGCGGGACTGCTCTGGCTGTGCGCCTATACCGCCCTGTTTCACACGGGGGCCGAAGCCCTGGCGGGAAGCGAGGAGACGGTGGAAGCGGTGGCAGCGGACTGGCCCCGGGAAACTGCCTACGGCTGCTCAGTGGCGGTGCGGGTCTGCCCGGAGGAGGGCGGAAGCGTCAAGACCCAGCTCTACCTGGCTGCCGGGAAGGACGGGAGCCTTCCCGCGCTGCGTCCCGGAGACCGGCTGACCTTCTCCGGCCGCTTCCGGCTGGCGGATACCGTGGCCGGGGAGGAGAGCGAGTACTACCACGCCAGAGGGATCACCCTCATCGCCTATGCCGACGGCGGGGCGACCGCCGTAATCCGGCCGGAACGGATCCCGCCCCGGTACTGGCCCGCCTGGATCGCCAAGGCCCTGAAGGACAGCGTCCGGCGCTGTTTTCCGGACAGCGCCGCGCCTCTGGCCGCCGCCCTGATCACCGGCGACCGTTCCGGCCTGCCGGGGGCGCTGTACTCCGCGCTGCGCCGTTCCGGCATTGCCCATGTGGTGGCGGTCTCGGGATTGCACGTATCCGTCCTGTCCGGGCTGCTTGCCGTCCTGCTGGGGCGGCGCAGGCACTCCGCTGTGGCGGGGATTCTTTTGGTCTTCTTTTTTGCGGCGGTGGCCGGAAACAGCCCCTCGGTGCTGCGGGCGGCCTTTATGCAGTCTATGCTGCTGCTGGCCCCTCTGCTGGGCCGGGAGAACGACACGCCTACGTCGCTGTGTGCCATTTTGCTGCTGCTGTTGGTGCACAACCCCTACGCCGCGGCCAGCGTATCCCTGCAGCTGTCCTTCGCCGCCGTGGCGGGCATCTGCCTGTTTACCGGCAGGCTCTGGGAGCGTTGGGACGGGAAGCTTCCGCGGAAGGGACTGGGGGGCAAGGCGCTGCGCTTTGCCGCGGCCAGCCTGGCCACCACCCTGGGCGCCGTCGTGTTCACTACGCCGCTCTCGGCGTACTACTTCGGCTCGCTCTCTTTGATCGCCCCTGTGACCAATCTGCTTACCCTCTGGGCGGTATCCGGCGCGTTTTTGGGTGCCCTGGCCGTGGCGCTTTTGGGGCTGCTGTTTCCCGCGGCGGCGGCGCTGGCGGCCTGGGCGGCGGCGCTGCCGGTCTGGTATCTTCAGAAGATGGCCGAACTGCTCTCCAGACTCCCCTTCGCGTCGGTGGGGACCGACTCGATCTACCTGCGGCTGTGGCTGCTGCTGGGATACGCCCTGCTGCTGCTCTGGCTGTTCTGGCGGGGGGAACAAAAGCGGATGCTGCTGCCGGTGGGCGCAGGCGGGCTCTGCCTGTGCGCGGCGCTGCTGCTTACCGCAGCCTCCCGTACCTCCGGCCGCCTGAGCGTCTCGGTGCTGGACGTGGGGCAGGGGCAGAGCGTGGTCCTCTACTCCCAGGGGCGCTGTGCGCTGGTGGACTGCGGCGGCAGCGGCCTCAGCGATCCCGGCGACACGGCGGCGGACTACCTGCAATCCCTGGGGACGGCCCGGCTGGACCTGCTGGTGCTCACCCACTATCACACGGACCATGCCTGCGGCGTGCCCCAGCTGCTGGAGCGGCTGGAGGTGGAGCGCCTGCTCCTGCCCGACGTGGAGCCGGAGGAGCCTTTGCGCCGGGAGATCGAAGCGGCGGCGCAGGCGCACGGGGTGGAGCTTGTCTATCTCACACAGGACGCCCATGTCACCCTGGGCGGAGCGTCCCTGCGTGTCTACGCGCCGCTGGGCGACGGGGGCGCCAACGAGGAGGGATTGTCCGTGCTGTGTACGGCGGGGGCGTTCGACGCCCTCATCACCGGCGATATGAACGCCGCGGTGGAGCGCCGCCTGATCAAATACGGGGCGCTGCCCGATCTTGAGCTACTGGTGGCGGGACACCACGGCTCCAAATACGCCACCTCGGAGGAGCTGCTGCTGGCCACGACGCCGGAGCGCGCGGTCCTCTCCGTGGGATACAATACGTATGGCCATCCGGCGGACGAGACGCTGGAGCGCCTGGCCGCCGCCGGGTGTGAGATCTACCGCACCGACTGGATGGGAACGGTGCGCATTACCGCAGAGTAAGGAGAAAATGATATGCCGCCAAGAGGAAAGCCGGATAAGGCCGCCTATCAAAAGCTGAAAAAGGACCTGAAGGAGGGGACGCTGGGCTCCCTTTACGTCTTCCATGGGGAGGAGGTCTATCTCCGGGATTATTACCTGGGAGAGATGAAGCAGAAGCTTTTGCCGCCGGGAATGGAGGAGTTCAATCTTCATACGCTCAGCGGAAAGGAATTTGACGTGAAGGTTCTGGAGCAGCTGGTGGACTGCCTGCCCATGATGAGCCGGCGCACCCTGATCGTGGTCAGCGACTACGATCTTTACAAGGGGGACAAGGAAGCGCTGGCCGCCCTGCTGAGCGATCTGCCGGAGTATGTCTGCCTGGTCTTCGTCTACGACCTGATCGAATACAAGGCCGACGCCCGCACCAAGCTGGCGGGCGTGCTGAAGGAAAAGGGCAGCGTGGTAGGCTTCCAGCGGCAGGAGCAGGGGGATCTGATCGACTGGATCTCCCGCCGCTTCCGGGCCCTGGAGCATGACATCAGCACCGAGGACGCCAAGTATCTCCTGTTCCTGTGCGGGGATCTGATGAATACCCTGATCTCCGAGATCGGAAAGGTGGGCGCTTACGCCAGGGGGCGGCGGGTCACCCGGGCGGATATCGACGCGGTGGCTACCCCACAGCTGGACGCGGTGGTCTTTCAGATGACCGACGCCATCGCTGCGGGGAACTTCGACAAGGCCGCCTCGGTACTGGGAGACCTGCTGCACCTGCAGGAGGCGCCGATCAAACTGCTGGCGGTGCTGGGCCGGCAGCTGCGGCAGCTCTATTCCGCCCGGCTGGCCATCGAGGAGAAGAAGGGGGCCAGTTACCTGATGGAGCTGTGGGGCATGCGCTCGGCTTATCCGGCGGAAAAGCTGATGCAGTCGGCCCGGCGCTTCTCCCTGCCCTGGTGCCGCCGGGCGGTGATCCGCTGCGGAGAGACCGATCTGGCCATGAAATCCACCGGCGCCGATGGGGAGGAGCTGCTGATCTCCCTGCTGATGGAGCTGGCGGTCAAAAAAGGAGCGTAGCCGGTGCTGAAGATCAAAGAGGCCATCGTGGTGGAGGGCCGGTATGATAAGAATACCTTGTCCCAGCTGGTGGACGGCGTGATTTTGGAGACGTCGGGCTTCGGCATTTTCAAGGATGAGGAGCGTCTGGCGCTGCTGCGCCGGCTGGCCGGGCAGCGGGGGATCATCGTGCTCACCGACTCGGACGGCGCGGGGTTCGTCATCCGCAATTTTTTGAAAGGCGCGCTCCCGGCCGGGCAGGTCAAGCACGCGTATATCCCCGACCAGTACGGCAAGGAACGCCGCAAACGCGCACCGGGGAAGGCGGGCAAGCTCGGGGTGGAGGGCATGCGTCCCGAGGTGCTGGAGCGGGCCCTGCGCCGGGCGGGCGCCACCGTTTTGGAGGAAGGGAAGGGGGAGGCGCGGAGGCAGCCTCGACGGGAGATCACCAAGGCCGATCTGTTCGCTCTGGGGCTCTCCGGCGCGCCGGGGGCGACCCAGCGGCGGCAGGCGCTGCTGCGGTCGCTTGCGCTGCCGGAACATCTGAGCGCCAACGCCTTGCTGCCGGTGCTCAACGCGCTGTATTCTTACGAGGAATTCGCATCCGCAACCGCCGGTTGCGAATCTTCCGGCCACGCTTGGTAGCGTGCAACCGGACGCTTTGGTACGCTGGATCCGGAAAGAAGGGCGATGCAATGTCGTTGGGAGAACGCATACAGTCCTGCCGCAAAAGGAGCGGCCGATCACAGGAACAGCTGGCCGAGCATCTGGGCGTATCCCGCCAGGCGGTGTCCAAGTGGGAACGCGGAGTTTCCCATAGTTAAAGACACCACACCGGATAGAACAACACCACGCTTATACATTATTCGCTATAATAAAACGCAAGGGCAGCAACTGCTGTCCGTTTGCCTTTACGAATTTGCGGTAAGCAGAGAAAAAATGTGTAATCAGGGATATATTTTGTCCGCTGTAACGTTTCGCGGACATTTGCCTGTTATGCTATCTGCAAAAAGCAAAGGAAGTGAGGATATGAAGCAGATTTTAATTGTCGAGGACGACAGTTTTTTGAATAAGATGTTGGCCTATAACCTGACCGCAGACGGCTACGGCGTGACTTCTGCCCTAAATGCCAGAACCGCAGCCGAAGCCATCCGCCAGCGGGAATTTAATCTGGTGCTGCTGGACATCAACCTGCCGGACGGGAACGGTTTTGAGTTGTGCAAGCTGATAAAGCCCCGGCACCCGGACACCATTGTGATTTTCCTGACCGCCAACGATCAGGAGAGCGATCAGATACGGGGCTATGAGGTGGGCGCGGTGGACTACATCACAAAGCCTTTTGTGATCGGGGCCTTGCAGCGGAAAATCAAAGCTATGTTTGCCATGCTGGAACGCCACAAACCGGCCAAGGACATTTACAACGACGGGCGGCTGTTTCTGGACTTCTCGGAGCAGACGGCTTCCTTAAATGGCAAGCCCCTGACCCTATCCCCGATGGAATACAAAATGATGAACCTGTTCCGTAAAAATCCCCGGCAAGTGCTGACCCGTGGGCAGCTTTTGGAAAAGCTGTGGGATATAGACGAGAAGTTTGTGGACGAACACACCCTGACCACCTCCATCAGCCGGATTCGCAGCAAGATCGAATCCGACGGCGGAGTGCCCTACATCAAGACCGTCTACGGCATGGGCTATCAATGGACGGGAGGCGAGGCAAAATGAAGTTTAAGAACCTCTCGGTAAAGCGGCTGTTTGGCCGGGTGGCACTGGGGCTTGTCCTCTCCATGTCCGGGATCACCATAGCCCTGTTTCTTGTGACAAAACAGACGGCGGTGCTGTTGACTGGCGGAGCGCTGCTGCTGTGCGCCCTTGTGGGGATTTTTGTACTGACGCAGGCGTTTGGAAAGCGGCTGTCGCAGTTCACCGCTGATCTGTGCCAGACCTTAGACCACATGATCGCCGGGAATGAAGCGCCCCAGCGCCCAGAGGACAGCGAAACCCAGCTTGCCAGAATCGGACACCGGCTGGCAAGGCTTTATCAGATCATGCAGGAAAACCGCCGCCGGGTGGATGAGGAACGGCAGGAATTACAGACCCTTGTATCGGATATTTCCCATCAGGTGAAAACGCCGGTAAGCAATCTGAAAATGGCGACGGACACCCTGCTGGAAAAGCCCATGACCGAGGCGGAGCGCACCGACTTTATCCGGGGAATCCGCAGCCAGACGGATAAGCTGGACTTTCTCTTTCAGGCCCTTGTGAAAACCTCCCGGCTGGAAACGGGCGTGATCCAGTTGGATAAGAAACCGGGCCGCCTCTTTGATACCGTGGCGCAGGCCATGAGTGGGATCGTGTATGCAGCCGAGAAAAAGGAAATCGCCGTATCCGTGAACTGCCCGGAGGATTTGACCGTTTCCCATGACAGCAAGTGGACATCCGAAGCCCTCTTTAACCTGCTGGACAATGCGGTGAAGTACACCCCGGCGGGCGGGGGAATCACGGTGTCGGTGGTGCTGTGGGAAATGTATGTGGAGATCAAAGTGGCCGACACCGGCAAGGGCATTTCCGAGAGCAACCAGGCCGCCATCTTCCGGCGTTTCTATCGTGAGGAAGAAGTCCACGAACAGCAGGGCGTGGGCATTGGCCTGTATCTGGCCCGCGAGATCGTAACGCGGCAGGGCGGCTATATCAAAGTGGTTTCGGAGCCGGGCAAGGGTTCGGAATTTTCCATTATGCTGCCTATAAAATAGAACGCGGCGGACGGCCATTTCCGGCTGCCCGCCGTAATTTTTTTTGAAATGTCCGAGCGTTGTAACATTTCACCCCGATTTTCAATGAAATTTTTTGGCCGCTGTAACATTTTGCGGACATTTGGGTTTTACAATACCCTTATCAACAGGCAGAAAGCCTTGAAAGGAGTTTTGAGTATGAGCATTTTACAGACCATCGACCTGAAAAAGTATTACGGCACAGAGCCAAACATTACCCGCGCCCTTGACGGTGTGAACTTCGACCTGGAGGACGGCGAGTTTGTGGCCGTTGTGGGAACCTCCGGCAGCGGCAAGTCCACCCTGCTTCACATGATGGGCGGGCTGGACACCCCTACTTCCGGCAATGTCATTGTTCGAGACAAAGAACTGTCGAAAATGAACGACGAACAGCTCACCATCTTCCGCCGCCGCAATATCGGCTTTATCTTCCAGAACTACAACCTTGTTCCCATCCTGAATGTGTATGAGAACATCGTCCTGCCGGTGGAGCTGGACGGGGACACGGTGGATCAGAAGTTTTTGGATGAGATCGTTCACCTGCTGGGGCTGGAAGATAAACTGAAAAATATGCCGAACAATCTTTCCGGCGGCCAGCAGCAGCGTGTGGCGATTGCCCGCGCCCTGATTACCAAACCGGCTATCGTGCTGGCCGACGAGCCGACCGGCAACCTTGACAGCAAGACCAGCGCCGAGGTGCTGGGGCTTATCAAGCGCACCAGTGCGGAGTTCCGGCAAACTGTTGTAATGATTACCCACAACAACGACATAGCCCGCCTTGCAGATCGGATTGTCCGCATTGAGGACGGAAAGATTGTGGAGTAAGGAGGTGGCAGGCGATGACATGGCCTTTTGAAAATGATACCAGTGCCGTTGTAAAGCGCCTTTCAAATAGAAATATAGCAGCAAACCGAAAAAGAAATATATTTATTGTTTTGACAGTTGCACTTGCGAGTGCATTACTATCCGCCATTGTCCTTTATGGGTTTGGAGTGCCGCAGCAAACACAAAACCTCAACAAAAAAACAGCACAGATTGTATATCACGCTATTTCTGAACAACAGGGACAGGAGCTGTATAGCCAAGAAAAAATTGCGTGGGTTGGGGAATTTTCTAACGCATTTTCTGAACAGGTTAATCATTCAACCGTTAATTTTACTTATGCAAATGCAGCGATGCTAAAATCGCAAAGTATGTCTTATTCAGGGAACTTACCAACTGCGGAAGATGAAATTTTAGTACAGGAATCCTTTTTGGATAGTTTGGGCTATTCAAACGAATTGGGACAGACAATCAAAATTCCATTTTCCGACGGTACTACCCATGATTTCAAATTAACGGGAATCTTAAATGTGAAAACAGGCGATATTGGGCGCTATACAGCCATCATATCGAAAAAACTGGTAGAGCAGCAGTACGGAAATCATACAGTGATGGATTATTATATCGGCTTAAAGGATGCTCAAAATATGAGCGAAAAAGAAGCCGCCAGCTATGCAAACACCCTTGCACAACAATTAAAAATCTCCGAGGATAATATTATCGTCCGTTCCACATATTTCAACTTAAAGGACGAAAATCGTGGAAGTGATATGCTGTTCTATTTCTTGATCGGCTTTATAACTTTCGTTGGCTCCGGCATTGTTATCTATTCGATTTTTTATATTTCAGTAGCAAGCAATATCCGTAATTACGGGCAGCTTCGCACTATCGGAACAACAAAACGGCAAATCAAAAAGATTGTTTATCGAGAGGGGAAATCACTTGCTGCCATTGCTATTCCTATTGGTTTGGTTATTGGAAATGTGATTGGTTATTTTCTGGTTCCCGCTGGCTGGTACTGGCTGACTACTTTATGTGTGACGGTCGGGGTTGGATTTTTTGCTTTTATTATTGTGATGATTTCAATTCGTACACCTGTAAAAAAAGCTGCGTCAGTATCTCCGATGGAAGCACTTCGATATTCAGATTATAAAGGAACGATTAAAGAAAGTTCAGCGCTGCACCGTAAAATAACACCTGCGTCACTTGCTAAAATGAATCTGTCCAGACAAAAGACAAAATCCATTTTAACAATACTTTCTCTTTCACTTGGAGGAGTATTAGTCGTACTGATTTCGACAATGTTAATTTCTTATGATGGCGTTGCAGAGGCACGATATAGAGATTTTCCCGTCGGTGAATTTAACATTCAACTCAATGCAAATCAATCGTGGGACACCGCCGATGTTTCTTTGGCTGGATTACAGCAAAAGGATTTGCTAAATACCGATTTAGTAAATGCAATAGAATCTATTGATGGCGTTACAGGAACCAAGCGCTGGTACTACACGGACGCAGAATATCGTGTAAATGGTTATGATAACGACTGGATTTACGGATTTGCCAAAGAAGATGTTTCTGCATTGGAGGAAAACTTAATTGCTGGAACCGTTGATTATGATGAATTGGTATCACAAAATGGCATAATTCTCATAAATCATACAGCGGAAAACTTATCGTTATCCGCTCAACTCGGTAATGTTGTAGAGATTGATTTTCTAACAAAGTCAGGACAGACGATAACCAATCACTATACGATTATGGGAATTGTCAGCAATTTCAGTCACCCGGCGTTTAATATGTGTTTTGCTATGCCGATGGAGCTTATGAATGAAGCGTGCGAAATAGATTGTTCTGGAGCTGTATCGGTAATAACTGAAACGGATAAATCTGATACGATTGAAGCTTCATTAAATCAACTGATAGACGGAACTGGCGATCTGGTTATGGATACCATAGAAGAAAGTATAAGTTATTATAGTAGAAATCAACAACTTCCCTTTGGAGCATTGCTGATCGTAGCGATTATTGTCGTGTGTTTTTCTTTAATTAACCTTGTTAATACGACAATTACAAATTTCCTATCTCGAAGGCAGGAAAATGGGATGTTGCAGGCGATTGGTTTGAGCAAAAAACAACTTATCAGAATGTTGTGTTATGAAGGAATGATTTATTCAGTCTTTGCTACGCTTGTAACGTTGATTTTAGGGGCTGGACTTGGTTTCCTATGCGTACAGGCTGTTGTGAAAACGATGAATCCGTACTTCTATTATTCATTCCCGTGGCTGGTTGTATTGATATATTTAGCGATTTTACTGATTGTGCAGTTTATCTTGATTTCCTATACAACTGGAAATTTGAAAAAGCAATCTCTTGTTGAACAGATTAGAACAACGGAATGACCTTTTGAAATCAGCGGGGCGGCGTGTGCTGCCCCGCTTTTTCCGCCATTTCTCAAAGAAATTTTTGAAATGTCCGAGCTTTGTAACAATTCAGCCTGTTTTTTATCAAAACCAGGTTGCCCCGGACACTTGTGTAACATTTATACTGTATGATAAAGGTAGATCAGATAATAAATATCTGCCCGGCGGCGAACGCTCCGGCCGCCGTTTGACCTCATAAAAATTTTTCCAGGAATTCGAAAAAAACACTTGACGAACAGAGTGGCCTGTGGTATCTTATAAACAGAAATGATAATCATTACTGATTATCAGATTCAAAAATGATTTGTAATATGTAGAATAAGAAAATTTGTAGGAGGTAACGTATTATGAAAAAGTGGGTTTGCTCTGTCTGCGGTTACGTACATGAAGGCGACACCCCCCCTGATTTCTGCCCGATCTGCAAGGCTCCCAAGGAGAAGTTCATCCTTCAGGGCGGCGATCATTCCTGGGCTGCCGAGCATGTGGTCGGCGTAGCCAAGGGCGCGCCCGAAGAGATCCTCCAGGGCCTGCGTGAGAATTTCCAGGGCGAGTGCTCCGAGGTCGGTATGTACCTGGCCATGGCCCGTGTGGCCCATCGCGAGGGCTATCCCGAGATCGGCCTGTACTGGGAGAAGGCCGCCTATGAGGAGGCCGAGCACGCCGCCAAGTTTGCAGAGCTGCTGGGCGAGGTGGTCACCGATTCCACCAAGAAGAACCTGGAGATGCGTGTGGACGCCGAGAACGGCGCCACCGAGGGCAAGTTCCAGCTGGCCAAAAAGGCCAAGGAGCTGAACCTGGACGCCATTCACGATACCGTACATGAAATGGCAAGGGATGAGGCCCGCCACGGCAAGGCTTTTGAGGGCCTGCTGAAGCGTTACTTCGGCTGATTTGACCTGGAGATGAGGGCGGAGCGTAAGCTCCGCCCTCATTTCTTTGTACCAATAGAGCGGAGGGACGGAAAATCCGCCCCTCCGCTGCCGTTAAAGCGCATCCTCGTTCAGACGTACCATGTGAATATGATCTTCCCAGACGCCGTTGATGTTCAGGTAACGCCGGGAGAGGCCCTCCCGGACGAAGCCCGCCTTTTCGGCCGCCCGCAGGGAGGCCGGGTTCCTGGGCATGATGTTGGCCTCCACCCGGTGCAGGCCCAGATTGCGGAAGGCCCAGGCCGTGGCATACCGGATGGCCTCGGAGCCATAGCCGCGGTTCCAGAGGGTGCGGTCGATCTTATAGGAGAGAAAACAGGATTGGAAGGCGCCCCGGACGATTTCGTTGAACCCGAGCATCCCAACGACCTTGCCGGGGTGGCGGGGCTGGACCAGCAGGAAGCGGTACGCCCGGTCACACTCCGCCCAGGAGCGCTCCAGCTCCAGACGCGCCCGCTGTCCCGGCTCAGTGAAGAATTCCTCTTCCGGGACAGGATCAAAGGGGGCGAAGGCGGCGCGGTTGCGGCGGTAAAAGGCGGCCGCCGGTGCGGACAGGGACGGCTCCACCGCCCGGAAGCCCAGGCGGGGCGAGCGAAATACATAAGAATTCATCTGCGTTCCTCCGGCGTCCAGAGATCGGTGAGCGCGGTAACGGTGTTCCCCTGCCAGCCGACGGTGGTATGGGCGGTGAGGAGACTGTTGAGCACCGCTTCCTCGGCGCATTCGGCGGCGGGCAGCTTGTGGACGAAGGGATTTTCCGGGCAGGGGAGCAGGATGGTCACTCCGGTCTTGTGTTCCGGCGTGTCCACGGTGCAGTGGCCCACCGTCACGCCGGGCACGTCGGTGATTTTATTTCGTGGCCCTGCGGGGAGCCGCCCTATGGTCAGCCCCCAGTCGCGGGCGCGCTTGCGCGTCATGACGTCGCCTCCTAAACATGGCGTTGGCTATGCTTATCAGCCGCAGAACGGCTTGGTTTCTCCGCGACATTATAGCACAGCGGCTTAGAAAGAGGAATAGAAATAAAAATCTTGTTTTCATAAAAGGAAAAGGTGGCGCCGCAACAAATCATTGCTTGACCGTTTGCGGCGGTCTGTGCGATGATATCCACGAGGTGATCGATTCATGTCAATTCATAATAACCTTCGCCAACTGCGGCTGTACAGCGGCATGACACAGGAACAGGCGGCAGGAAAGCTGGGCGTTGCCCGTCAGACCTTATCCAGCTACGAATCAGGGCGGACCAGGCCGGATATTGATATGTTTGTACGTCTGTGCGATATATATGAAACGGATTTGGACGGAATGATATACGGGCAAAATCGCACGCTGAAAGCGGTGCAGCGAGTGAAAAAGACGGCTGTGCTGATTTTGATCCTGCTGATCGGGCTGACGCTGGTCAGTTCGTCCTTGCTTTGGAGCGCCAATCACTTTTTCCCGGTTGCAGAAGGGTGGCTGACGTCGGCGGAGCAAGCGGTGTTCGAATCCCATCGCCGGTTGACCGGGGCGTGGGAAGCCGCCGATAAAACCATCCTGGCGCTCTCCCTTTTGGGGTTTGCCGCCTTGCTGATGTTTATGCTGACCGGAAAGTGTGTCGTGCCCTTGAAGCAAAAAATACTATATATGATGGTTTTAGCGGCCGGAATTCTGCTGGCTCCTCTGCCCTTTGCCGTCACAGACGCCGTGTTTTTGAAAATAGATTATTATATGACGCCAACCTATGTCATTGGCCGTATGCTGCTCTTTTTTGGAGTCGGCCTGATCATAGAACTGGTGCGGAAACGGAAAAGGCGTGTTTCCGGAGCATGAAGCAGGAAGCGCGTCTTTCGGCGCGGCTGTTTTCGGGGCCAAACGGAAAAGATTCCTGCCGGGTGGTTGACCTTGCCCCCGCTTTCGGATAAAATAAGGATACACGAAAAGAGCCGTCCACGGGTTGGGCGGCTCCTGCATTGCTTGAAGGAGCGTATCCATGCTGACAAGAGAAGAAGAACTGCGCTTTTGCAAAGCGCGCCGGGCAGCCATCGAACTGGATTTCCAGAACCTGAATCCGGAGCAGCGCCGCGCCGCGCTGTGTACCGAGGGGCCGCTGCTGCTGCTGGCGGGCGCGGGAAGCGGCAAGACCACGGTGCTCATCCACCGCATCGCAAACCTGATGAAATACGGCCGCGGGTCGGATTCGGACGAGGTGCCCGCTTGGGTGCAGCGGGCCGACCTGGACGTTCTGGAGCAGTACGTGCGCGCCCCGCGTCCGGAGCAGAAGCAGGAGCAGGAGCGGCTGTGCCGCCTGGACCCCGCGGTCCCCTGGTCCATCATCGCCATTACCTTTACCAACAAGGCGGCCGGAGAACTGAAGGAGCGGCTGGAGCGCCTGCTGGGCCCGCAGGCCAACGACATTTGGGCCAGTACGTTCCACTCGGCCTGTGTGCGCATCCTCCGGCGGGACATCGAGCGTCTGGGCTTCCGGAGCGGCTTTACCATCTACGACAGCGCCGACTCCGAGCGTGTGGTGAAGGATATCCTCAAGGAGTTCGGCTTGGACGACAAGACCTTCCCGCCCAAGTCTGTTCTGGGCTATATCTCCCGCGCCAAGGACGCCATGAAGCTGGGCGCGGACTACCTCCGGGAATGCGAAAAGAGCGGGGATTTCCGTCTGGTGAAGATCGCCAGGATCTATGCGGAGTACGAACGGCGGCTGCGGGACGCCAACGCCCTGGACTTTGACGATATCATTCTCCATACCGTGCGGTTGCTGAAGCAGTTTGACGACGTGCGGGCCTATTATCAGAAAAAGTTCCGCTATGTGCTCATCGATGAATACCAGGACACCAATCACCTCCAGTACCAGCTGGCCTCCGCGCTGGCGGGGGGGTATGAGAACATCTGTGTGGTGGGAGACGACGACCAGTCCATCTACCGCTTCCGGGGCGCTACCATCGAGAATATCCTCTCCTTTGAACATCAGTACAAGGGGGCGCGGGTCATCCGCCTGGAGCAGAATTACCGCTCCACAAAGAATATCCTGGAGGCGTCCAACGCCGTCATCCGCAATAACCAGGGCCGGAAGGGAAAGGAGCTGTGGACCGAGCACGGCGCGGGCGATAAGGTGATGTGCTATACCGCCATGAACGAGCACGACGAGGCCCAGTACGTGGCGGCTCAGATCCTGACAGGCTTCTCCGGCGGGCGGGCGTGGAAGGATCACGCGGTGCTCTACCGGATGAACGCCCAGTCCAACCAGCTGGAGCAGGCCTTCAAGCGCAACGGGATCCCTTACCGCATCATCGGGGGCATCCGCTTTTTCGACCGGGCGGAGGTCAAGGACATGCTGGCCTACCTGTGCGTGGTCAATAACCCGGACGACGATCTGCGCCTGGGGCGCATCATCAACAATCCGCCCCGGGGGATCGGCGCCACTACGGTGGAGCGGGCCCAGACCATCGCACAGCAGGAGGGGCGCTCCCTGTGGCAGGTGGTCAGCCGCCCCGGGGATTATCCCGAACTGCAGAAGGCGGCGGCCAAGCTGGCCCAGTTTGCCGAGCTGATCGGGGCGCTGCGGCGGCGCTGCGCCGAGCTCCCGCTGCCCGATTTTTACGAAGAACTGGCGGCGCGTACCGGCTACGCGGCGATGCTGGAGCAGAAGAATACGATAGAGGACCGCACCCGCCTGGAAAACGTCCACGAGGTGCTCTCCTCCATCCAGAATTACCTGGAGAATACCCAGGAGGAACCTTCCCTGGCGGGCTTTTTGGACGAGATCGCCCTTTACACCGACTTGGACAGCCACGACGCCGGCGAGGACTGCGTGGTGATGATGACCATGCACTCGGCCAAGGGACTGGAGTTCCCAGTGGTCTTTGTGGTGGGCGTGGAAGAGGGCATCTTCCCCGGTATCCGGGCCATCGGGGAGGCGGAGGAGATGGAGGAGGAGCGGCGCCTGTGCTACGTGGCCATGACGCGGGCCAAGGAAAAGCTGTACATGACCTGTGCCAGCCAGCGCATGCTCTTCGGGCGCACCAACGCCAACCGGCCTTCCCGCTTTTTGGGGGAGATCCCGCCGGAATACCTGGAGCGCTCCGGCCGGAGCCTTTACGGCGGGCACAGGGAAGAGGAGCAGGGCGGCGGACAGACCCCCGAGCGGGAGCAGCGCGCCTTCCAGCGGCCCGCCCGCGTCCGGCGGACCTATGACCGGGGCTATTCGATGGGCAGCCCGTATGGCGGCAGCTCCGGCGGCGGGGCGGCGGAACGCTCCGCGCCGGACTGGAAGAGCCCGGCGGCGGGTGCGGCCGCGCCGAAGGCGGCCCTGCCCGGGTTTCGGAAAGGGGATACGGTGTTCCATCGCGCCTTCGGCAAGGGGCTGGTCACCGGCCTGACCCCCATGGGGGGCGACGCCCTCATCGAGATCGCCTTCGACAGCGTGGGCACCAAAAAGCTCATGCTGAAGTCTGCCGCCCAGTACATGAGCCGGGACGAGGGATAACGCACCGGCAGGGGAGAACTCACCCGAGCAACTCGGTAAAGCTTTTGAGATACCCGTCGCAGCTGCGCCGCAGCTGCTGTTCGTAGGACGCGTAAAAGGGGTCGTATACCGCTACCACGGTCAGGCCCGCGGCCTTCGCGGCGGCGCAGGCGGCGGGGGAGTCTTCGTAGAGGGTGCACTCGGACGCCTGGACCCCCAGCCGCTCCAGAGCCATACGGAATGCCCGGGGGTCCCGTTTTTCCACCCCAAGCTCCTCCACATAGACCACCGCGCGGAAGTATCCGGTCAATCCATGCCGCTCCAGGGCGGCTTGACAGAAGCGCGGAACGCAGGCGGTGACCAGGGCCATGTCCTCGCCGCGTCCGGCGCAGCGCTCCAAAAATCCCGCAGCGCCGGGCTTCATGGGGATCTGGTGGGCGTAGGCCTGCCAGCCAAGCTCCAGCCATTCCGCCATGATGGCCTGGGGGGTCAGGTCCAGATGATAGAAATCCTTCGTGATCTGCGCGGCGATGGGGAAAATTGAGTGGCCCATCTGCTCACTGTATTCCCGGGTGGGGGAGAGCCCGCGGCGGGCGAGGAAGGCCCGGTCGATCTCTTCCCATACGCCGTTGGAATCCACCAGGGTGCCGTCAAAATCAAATAAACGCATAGCCGCCTCCTGTATGGCTCAGATCCAAAAGCGCCAGGGGAACTCCACCGCCTCCTGGGCGTAGTCGATCCCGATGCGCGGTCCCGTATGGCAATCAGGCGCCGGTTCGCCGGCGTCCCAGAGGAACAGCTCGTCGCCGGTCAGGTCCAGCCCGTTCTGCGCCCGGGTGAGCCCCAGCGCCTGGCAGACTTTTCCCGGACCGTTGAGAAACTGCCTGCGCTGATAGGCGTTCAGTTCGTCCAGGGGCTTGCCGTACCGCATCCGGGCCAGGGCGTCCCCGTCCCCTGCGCACTCCAGGCCCCGCAGCAGCACCGCGCAGGGCTCCCCCTCGGGCTCGGTGACGAAGTTGAGACAGTGGTACATGCCGTAGATCAAATAGAGATAGGCGGTGCCCGGCTGGGCGAACAGAGTCTCGGTGCGCCGGGTGCGCTTGTAGCCGTAGGCATGGCAGGCTTTGTCGATGCGGCCCACGTAAGCCTCGGTCTCCACGATGCGGCCGCAGAGGACCATCCCGTCCAGCCGCCGTACCAGATACTTGCCCAAAAGGTCACGGGCCACGTCCAGCGTGTCCCGATTATAAAATTCCCGCGTCAATTTTGGCAATGCAGCCACCTCCTGTGAAACCTGTCGTAATGCGTGCGACAGTATCGTAACACAACTGCGGTAAAGGAGACAAGAAGCGATGAACGAATCCGTACTGAAAAAACTGGCAAAGCCCATGCTGATCCTGGCTCCGATCATTTGGGGCAGCTCTTTTGTGGTGATGAAGCACTCTCTGGACAGCTTCACCCCCTTCTATCTGCTGGCCTTCCGCTTTACCGCCGCGGCCATCGTGCTGGGCCTGGTATTCTGGAAATCCTGGAAGGTCATGGACCGGCAGTATTTCAAGGCGGGCGCCATTATCGGCACGTTCCTGTTTCTGGCCTATGCCTTTCAGACGTTTGGACTGGACCGCACCACTTCCGGCAAAAACGCCTTCCTTACCGCGGTATACTGCGTGATCGTACCCTTCCTGTACTGGCTCATTGCCCGCAAGCGGCCGGACAGATACAATATCCTGGCGGCGGTGGTGTGCATCGTTGGGATCGGGCTGGTCTCCCTCTCCAATGACGGCGGCGCCCTGAGCATCAACCTGGGGGACGTGCTTACCCTGATCGGCGGCTTCTTCTTCGCGGCCCATATCGTAGCGGTGAACAAATACGCGGAGGGCCGGGACATTTTTCTCATCACCACCCTCCAGTTCGCCTTTTTCGGCGCCTGGAGCTGGGTGGGGGCTCTGGCCGTTCGGGAGCCATTCCCCGCGGCGGTCTCCGGCGGCGCCCTGTTCGGTATGTTCTACCTGGTGATCTTCTCCTCCTGCGGGGCCCTTCTGTTCCAGAACATCGGGCAGAAGTACACCGCGCCCGCCACCGCGGCCGTGCTTTTGTCCCTGGAAGCGCCCTTCGGCGTACTGTGCTCCATCCTGGTGGGGGAGGAGGCGCTGAACGCCCTGATGGTGCTGGGCTTCGTGCTGATCTTTTTCGCCGTCATCTGCTCGGAGACGAAATTCGCCTTCCTGCGCAAAAAAAGGGTTGACAAAGTCTGAACAGGTGCGTATAATGCGTTATAACAATTGAACCACGCAAACCTGTGAGGAAGAGAAGTAACCGGCGATTCCGATGCAAAGAGAGCCCCGGAGGGTGAGATCGGGGCCTGAGGAGACCGGCGAATGGACTTCTGAGGGCGGCTTGAACGGGCGACCAAGTAGATGCCGACGGGATCCCACCCGTTACCCATCGGGCACGCATGATGGTGCGTGAAGCGAGCGGACGTTTTTAACGTCAATTTGGGTGGTATCGCAGGAGCGTTCAAACGCTTTTGTCCCAGCAATGGGGCAAAAGCGTTTTTTTGCGCTTCAGCCCCGGCACCCCCGGCAAGGGGCCGGCTCCATCTGCCGCATGGATTTTACTTTATTGGAGGAAACGAACATGAAACTGCACACTGGAACCAAACTCGTCTCCCTGGCCGCCGCTGCGGCCCTGACCCTGTCTCTGGCCGCCTGTTCCGGCCCCGCCGCCTCTCCCACGCCCGCCGGAGGCGATACTCCCCCCACCGGAGAGCCCGCCGCCGTCTACAAGGTGGGCATCTGCAACTACGTGGACGACGCCTCCCTGAACCAGATCGTGGAGAACATCCGGGACCGGCTGGCCGCTATCGGAGAAGAGAAGGGCGTGCGCTTTGAGGTCTCCTATGACAACTGCAACGCCGACTCCAACGTAATGAACCAGATCATTGCCAACTTCATTGCCGACGATGTGGACCTGATGGTGGGCGTGGCCACCCCGGTGGCCATGGCCATGCAGGCCGCGACCGAGGATAACCGGATCCCCGTGGTCTTCTCCGCCGTGTCCGACCCGGTGAGCGCCGGCGTCGTGGAGAGCCTGGAGGCCCCCGGCGCCAACCTGACCGGCACCTCTGATTACCTGGATACAAACTCCATCATGAATCTGATCCTGGCCGCCGACCCCGAGGCATCCAAGATCGGCCTGCTGTACGACCAGGGCCAGGATTCCTCCGCCACGCCTATCGCCCACGCCAAGGAGTTCCTGGAGGCCAATCATATCGATTACGTGGAGCGTACCGGCACGACCACCGACGAGGTGATGCTGGCCGCCCAGGCCCTGGTGGCCGACGGGGTGGACGCCGTTTTTACACCCACCGACAATACCATTATGACCGCCGAGCTGTCCATCTATGAGACCTTTATCGAAGCGGGGATCCCCCATTATACCGGCGCCGACTCCTTTGCCCTGAACGGAGCGTTCCTGGGCTATGGTGTGGACTATGCCAATCTGGGCGTGGAGACCGCTAATATGGCCGCCGGCATCCTGCTGGACGGCAGCGACCCGGCTTCCACCCCGGTCATGACCTTCGATAACGGCACCGCGACCGTCAATACCGATACCTGCGCGGCGCTGGGGCTGGATTTCGATGCCGTAGAGGCTGCCTTCGCGCCTCTGTGCACCAAGGTCGCCACCATCACCACGGCCGAGAGCTTCGGCGAACTGGCCCAATAATCCGGCTTGTCGAAAAACCCTCCCGCAGGAGCGCCCGGCAGAAGTATGCCCTCATCCCCGCGCTGCGCGCCGGAAATGACGCTTCTCGTGAACGGTATGCCGGCCATTTCGCAAGAGCGCAGGGGGAAGCGTTCGTGCAGCCTTCCGGAAGAAGCGGCGCAGCGCTTTTCCACCGTCTCAATCATCATCCCGATTCCATACGCAGACGCCGGGGGATCGCGTGAAGCGGTCCCCGCGGCGTGTCTTAAGGAGGCTTGTCCGATATGGACCTGACGACCGTCCTCTCCCTGGGCCAGACCGCCCTGGAGCTTGGGCTGATCTGCTCGCTGACCGTACTGGCGCTGTTTTTGAGCTATTCCATGCTCAATGTGTGCGACCTGTCCACCGACGGGTGTTTTACCCTGGGGGCTGCGGTCGGGGCCGCGGTGGCCCTCTCCGGTCACCCTTTCCTAGCGCTGGCCGCGGCCATGGCGGCGGGGGTGTGTTCCGGCTTCATTACCGCTCTGCTCCAGACCCGGCTGGGGGTGGACAGCCTGTTGGCCGGCATCATCGTCAATACCGCGCTCTATTCCATTAATATCGCGGTCATGAGCGGCGCCTCCCTGCTGAACATGAACAAGGCGGAGACGGTCTTCACCCTGGTCAAAGATCGGCTGGAGGGCACCCCCCTGGCGGGGCAGTATAAGCTTGTGGTGGCCCTGGCCGCAGTGGCGCTGGCGCTGGCGGTGCTGACGCTGTTTCTGAATACGAAGCTGGGGCTTGCCATCCGGGCCACCGGCAACAACCCGGACATGGTGCGGGCTTCCTCCATCAATCCCATCTTCACCACCACCGTGGGCCTGTGCGTGGCAAACGCCTTTACCGGCCTGTCCGGCTGCCTGCTGGCCCAGTCTCAGAAGTCGGCGGAGATCAACATCGGCACGGGTATGGTGACCATTGCCCTGGCCTCCCTGCTCATCGGCCGCACCATCCTGGGCAGGGGGAGCATCCTCAGCCGGGCCGTGGGGGTGGTGCTGGGCTCCTTCCTGTTCCGGCTGGTATACACCGTGGCCCTGCGCTTCAACATGCCGGCCTTCATGCTCAAGCTGGTGTCCTCGGTCATCGTGGTGCTGGCCATCTCCGGGCCCTATCTGAAGCGCCGATGGCCCATGATCCGCCGCCGCCTGGCCCACCGCAGCGGCACGGCGAAGGGAGGGCGGTAAGCCATGCTGACCATTTCCAACATCTCAAAGACCTTTAACCCAGGCACCGTCAACGAAAAGCAGGCGCTGACCGGACTGTCCCTCCACCTGGAGCGGGGGGATTTCGTCACCATCATCGGCTCAAACGGCGCGGGCAAGTCCACGCTGTTCAACGCAATCTCAGGCAGCTTCCTCACCGACTCCGGCTCCATCCTGCTTGCCGGGCGGGACATTACCTTCCAGCCGGAGTATCGGCGGGCCAAGCGCATCGGCCGCCTGTTCCAGGACCCTCTGCGGGGCACCGCCCCCGGTATGACCATCGAAGAGAACCTGGCCCTGGCTGCGGGAAGCGGCGGCTGGTTTTCCCGGGTGAGCCGGGCGGAAAAGACCCGCTTCCGGGACCGGCTGGCCCTGCTGGATATGGGCCTGGAGGACCGGATGCGCCAGCCGGTGGGCCTGCTCTCCGGCGGACAGCGGCAGGCGCTGACCCTGCTGATGGCCACCATGGTGCCCCCCAAGCTGCTGCTGCTGGACGAACACACCGCCGCCCTGGACCCCGGCGCGGCGGAAAAGGTACTGGGGCTTACCCGGGACATCGTGGCCGAGCATAAGCTGACCACCATGATGATCACCCACAATATGCAGCAGGCCCTGTCCCTGGGCAACCGCACTCTGATGATGGATTCCGGCCGCATCGTGCTGGATGTGTCCGGCGAAGAGCGCTCGGGCCTCACCGTCAGCGACCTGCTGGAGCGCTTCAAGGCGGGCGTGGGGAAGGGACTGGACAACGACCGCATCCTGCTGTCCGGCTGACGCGCACCGGCAGGCCGCTGGGCGGCCTGCCGGTGCGCGCTGTGTCTGTTCGAAGAACCATTGGAGCTTCATGGCCTTTCCGCCGGGGTCCGGCCGGACGGGCAGGGATCCGGCGTATTTGCAGCCCCTTTCCGCATGGGCGCGGCTGATCGCCGCGTGCCCCGACAGCTCTGCGGCGGCGGCCTTCGCCGGCGTATCCAGGGTGTAATGGCGCCGCAGCCGCTTCAGGTTTCGGGCCAGAATACGGCGCAAAGGAATACCCCCTTTTGGATAGGATACGGCCGGGAGAGCGCCCGGTCAGCCAACCGGAACGGGTATCCCGCGTTAGATCTGGTTACAGCTGATCACGGCGCGCCCGGCTTTTCAAGGCGGCGCTTGACACCATCGCACCCGCGTGATAATATACTAAAGCATAGGAAACGACCGCGAGGAACGGAAAGAGTAACCCGGCAAAGACCCGCCAGAGAGGGAGCGTCACCGGCTGAGAGCGCGCCCAGGGAGGAACCGGGCCAAGTGCGTCCGGGAGCGGTGGGAGTATCCCCGGTTGGCCCCGTTAACGGCTTTCAAGTGAGAAATGAGAGTGGAACCGCGATTTTGTCGCCTCTTATGCCTGCGGGCATAAGAGGCGTTTTTCGTTTTGCGGACAGGGGGGGCGCCATGGACATCGACCTGCATGATACGCAGCGGGGGAGCGGATTTCCCCTGGTGCTCCTCCATGGAAACGGGGAAGAGAGCGGTTACTTCCTCCACCAGTTGGAACACTTCGCCCAAACGTACCGCGTGATCGCGGTGGATACCCGCGGCCATGGGCAAAGTCCGCGGGGCAGCGCACCCTTCACGCTGGAGCAATTTGCCCTGGATCTGAAGGAATTCCTGGATGGACGGGGGCTGCGCCGGGTCCATCTGCTGGGATTTTCCGACGGGGCCAACATCGCTCTGCTCTTTGCCCTGCGCTGGCCGGAGTATGTGCAGACGCTGATCCTCAACGGGGCGAACCTGAACCCCGGGGGAGTCCGGGCGTCGGTACAACTGCCCATCTGTCTGGGCTGGGCTTTGGCCGGCCTCTGCGCCAGGTTCGATCCCAGGGCGGCCGCAAAGCAGGAACGGCTGGGCCTCATGGTCACACAGCCGCACATCGATCCGGCTTCGCTGGGTGCGCTGACCATGCCCACCCTAGTGATTGCAGGAGAGCGGGATATGATCCGCGCCGGCCACACCCGGCGCATCTGCGCCTCCATTCCGGGGGCGGAGCTGGTCATCCTGCCTGGGGACCACTTTATTGCAAACCGAAACAGCGCAGCCTTTAACCGGGCCGTGGAAGATTTTTTGCGCGAGAGGAGCCGCTTATGACCAGACTCGGCGAGACCCTGCGGGCGTATCAGGCCCGCGACCCGGCGGCCCGCAGCCGCCTGGAGATTTTTTTGCTCTATCCCGGCGTGCACGCCGTCCTTTACCATCGGATCGCCCATTTCCTGTACTGCCGCAGGCTGAAATTCCTGGCCCGGGTGGTCTCCCAGTGGAGCCGCTGCTGGACGGGGATCGAGATCCACCCCGGCGCCAAAATCGGACGCAGGCTGGTCATCGATCATGGCATGGGCATCGTCATCGGCGAGACCGCCGAGGTGGGGGACGACTGCCTGATCTATCACGGAGTGACCCTGGGCGGTACCGGTAAGGACCAGGGCAAGCGTCACCCCACGCTGGGCAACAATGTGCTGGTCTCCACCGGGGCCAAGGTGCTGGGACCGTTCAAGGTGGGGGATAATTCCCGTATCGCCGCCAACGCGGTGGTCCTGAGCGAGATCCCGCCGGACTCCACCGCCGTGGGCGTACCGGCGCGGGTGGTGCGGATCGCGGGCGAGAAGGTGGACTATGCCGGCCAGGTGGATCAGATCCACGTGACGGATCCCGTGCAAAAGGAACTGCAGGCCCTCAGCTCCCGGCTGGAGTGGCTGGAACAATTACTGGATGAACAGGCAAGGAGTAAAAACGTATGAAACTGTATAATTCTGCGACCCACAAAAAAGAGGACTTCGTTGCCCGGGAGCCGGGCAAGGTGAAGATGTACACCTGCGGCCCCACCGTTTACCACTTCGCCCATATCGGCAACCTGCGCAGCTACATCATGGAGGACGTGCTGGAGAAATTCCTGCGCTACGAAGGCTATGACGTGCTGCGGGTCATGAACATCACCGACGTGGGCCATCTGGCTTCCGACGCGGATACCGGCGAAGACAAGATGCTCAAGGGGGCCAAGCGGGAGCATAAGGGCGTCATGGAGATCGCAAAATTCTATACCGACGCCTTTTTTGACGACTGCAAAAAGCTCAACATCAAGTATCCCGACGTGGTGCAGCCTGCCACCGGCATGATCGGGGACTATATCAAGGTGATCTCCGCCCTGCTGGAGAAAGGCTACGCCTATACGGCGGGGGGCAACGTGTATTTCGACACCTCCAAGCTGGCGAAATACTACGTCTTCAACGACCACGACGAGGAGGATCTGGCGGTAGGCGTGCGGGAGGGCGTGGAAGCAGACGCCAACAAGCGCAACCGGAACGACTTTGTCCTGTGGTTTACCAAGTCCAAGTTCGAGGACCAGGCCCTCAAGTGGGATTCCCCCTGGGGGGTTGGCTATCCAGGCTGGCACATCGAGTGCTCCTGCATCTCCATGAAATACTGCGGGGAGCATCTGGACATCCACTGCGGCGGCGTGGATAACGCCTTCCCCCACCACACCAACGAGATCGCCCAGTCCGAGGCCTATCTGGGCCATCCCTGGTGCAACTACTGGATGCACGTGGCCCACCTGGACACGGCCGGAGGGAAAATGTCGAAGTCCAAGGGCGGCTTCACCACCGTCTCCACCCTGGAGGAGCGGGGATACGACCCCTTGGTCTACCGGCTGTTCTGCCTTCAGTCCCACTACCGCAAGGCGCTGGTGTTTTCGTGGGAAAACCTGGACAATGCCAAGGCCGCTTACGATAAGCTGGTCTCCCGCGTGGCCGCTCTCACCGAAGCGGGTGCGGTGGACGCACAGGCGGCGGCGCAGTACGAGGCGGCCTTCCGGGAGGCGGTGGGCAACGACCTGAACACCTCCCTGGGGGTCACCGCCCTGTACGACGTGCTCAAGGCGGACCTGAACGACGCGACCAAGCGCGCGCTGATCGCAAGCTACGACCAGGTGCTGGGACTGGAGCTGCTGGAGCGCGCCGCCGCCCGGAAGGAGCAGCAGGCCCAGGCTGCGTCCGGCGAGGGGGCCGCGGAGATCGAGGCGCTCATCGCCCGGCGCTCCGAGGCCAAACGCGCCAAGGACTGGGGGAAGGCCGACGCTATCCGGGACCAGCTGAAGGCCATGGGCGTTGAGATCAAGGACACGCCCAACGGCGTGGAGTGGAAACGGATCTGATCCGACACAGCGGCGCCCCGGACGGCTTGGACGTCCGGGGCGCGTTTTAATGGAGCGGCTCCCCAGGGGCGTCCAGCCCCAACAGGGCCGACTGCGCCAGCAGGGCGGCGCCCAGAGGAAGTGCGGAGTCGTCGGTGCAAAAGCGCTCGCTGTGCCAGCAGGCGTTGGCCCGGCCGGGGAAGCCGGAACCCAGCCAGTAGAAGAAGGCAGGCATCTCACGGGCGAGTACGGCAAAGTCCTCCGAGCCCATATCGGGCGGGGGGCAAAGCACGTTGGCCTTCCCGGCCAGGGCCTCGGCGGCCCTGCGGGCCAGGGCGGTCAGGGCGGGGGAGTTGACGGTGGCGGGCACGCCGGGCTGGAAGGTCACTTGGGCGGTACAGCCGTAAGCGGCGGACACGCCCTCGGCCAGCATCTGGAGCCGCTGTTCGGCCCGGGCGTGGACCGCGCCGTCGTGGGCGCGGATGCTGCCCGTCATCGTCAGGGTATCGGGGACAAAGTTTTCCGGCGTGCCCGCGTGGATGGAGAGCACGGAGCACACCAGACTGTCCAGCGGATCGGTACTGCGGCTGACCACCGTTTGCAGGGCGCTCACCACCGCGGAGGCCGCCACGATCACATCGGCGCACTTGTGCGGCGAGCCCCCGTGGCCCGCCTTGCCGTGAAGGGTGATGGTGAAGTGGGATTTCCCGGCCATCACCGGCCCTTCCATGACTGCGATGGTCCCGGCGGGCAGCTCGGGGCGGTTATGAAGGCCGAACAGGCAGCGGGGCCGGGCGGGAAGCTTCTCCAGCAGGCCGTGCTCCAGCATGGCCCGGGCGCCTTGCGTGATCTCCTCGGCGGGCTGGAACAGGAAAACCACGTTTCCCGTCAGCGCCTCACGCCGCTGGGACAGCAGCCGGGCCGCGCCCCAGAGACAGGCGGTATGAAAATCGTGCCCGCAGCCGTGCATCACGCCGGGAACCTCCGACCGCGCTCCTTCCCGGGGGGGCTCCTGCTGGGCGATGGCGTCGATGTCGGCGCGCAGGGCGACCGTGGGGCCTGGCCGGCCGCCCCGTAGCAGGGCGGCCGCGCCGGTGGGCATGCCAAGCTCCGCCAGCTCCAGGCCCAGGCCGGTCAGGCGCGCCTTCAGAAGCGCCGTGGTACGTGTTTCCTGAAAGCTCAGCTCCGGATGCCGGTGCAGGTCGTCCTTCAGAGACCGGAGCTCCGGCAAAAGCCGCCGGGCGTCCGGTAAAAGCGTATCTGCGCAAAGCGGCTGCATAGACGATCCCTCCCTCTTGTCCAACAGGACAAAAGAAGTTATAATATTATATTAAAGCCTATTTTCTGTAAAAAAGCAAGAGAGGGGGGCCAAGGGTGGCTGCCGACGCCAACGACTTTTCCAAGGGGAGCGTGCCCCGCAATATTCTGCGTATGGCTGTGCCCATGACGGTGGCGCAGCTCATCAATATTCTTTATAATATCGTGGACCGGATGTACCTGGGCCGTCTGCCGGGCCATTTGGCCCTGACCGGCCTGGGGCTGTGCCTGCCCATCATTTCCATTCTGATGGGCTTTGCCAACCTGTGCGGTATGGGCGGCTCGCCCCTGTGCTCCATCCACCGGGGGCGGGGGGAGAACGAAGAGGCCGAGCGCATCATGGGCAACTCCTTTGTGCTGCTGCTGCTGTTCGGCGCGGGGCTGTCCGTGTTCTGCCTCGTGTTCCGGCGTCCCATCCTGTATTTGTTCGGGGCCAGCGGCGTGACCTTTCCCTACGCCAACGACTATCTGACCATTTACCTGCTGGGGACCCTGTTTGTGATGATCGGGCTTGGGATGAATCCCTTCATCAACGCCCAGGGCTTTTCCGTGATGGGCATGCTCACCGTGGCCCTGGGGGCGGTGGTGAATATCGTGCTGGACCCCATCTTCATTTTTGCGCTGGATCTGGGCGTGAAGGGCGCGGCTCTGGCCACCATCCTCTCCCAGGCCTGCTCCGCCGCCTGGGTGCTGAAATTCCTGACGGGAAAGAAGGTCATCCTGCGCCTGCGCCTGTCTGCCTTCCATCTTCAGGCCGCCCGGGTGAAGCGCATCCTCGGCCTGGGCCTTTCCGGCTTTGTCATGGCCCTGACCAATTCCCTGGTGCAGATCCTGTGCAACGCCAGCCTCCAGCACTATGGCGGGGATCTGTATGTGGGCGTGATGACCGTGGTCAACTCCATCCGGGAGGTCATCTCCATGCCGGTCACGGGCATCACCCACGGCTGCCAGCCGGTGCTGGGCTATAATTACGGAGCCGGAGCATACGGGCGGGTGCGGCAGGGCATCCGGTTCACCGCCGTGGTGACGGTAGGCTATTCCATTGTGGTCTGGGCCTTGACGCTGGTTTTTCCGGAGACCCTGATCCGGATCTTCAACGATGAACCCGACCTGATCGCCGAAGGGATCCGGGCGTTTCGCATTTACTTCGCCACGTTCTTTTTCATGTCCTTTCAGTTCGTGGGACAATCTACCTTTGTTGGCCTTGGAAAGTCCAGGCAGGCGGTCTTTTTTTCCCTGCTGCGCAAGGCCTTTATCGTGGCGCCCCTGACGCTGCTCCTTCCGCCGCTGGGCCTGGGGGTGGACGGGGTGTATCTGGCCGAGCCCATCTCCAACGTGATCGGAGGCCTGGCCTGCATTATCACCATGTATTTCGTCGTGTACCGCCCCCTGGACCGGATGAGGCCCGAGCGGCCGCATTAGGCGTTGGCGGAAGCGCCCTGCCGCCGGCGCAAAAAGGGATGAGGCCGGGCGTTCAAGCGTCGTGGAGCGCCGCCCCGTGGGGCGGCGCTCCACGTTCGGTCAATGTGCCGAGGGGGAGGAAAACGGCCGGATGGCGCTTGCCCGTTTTGGGGAAAACTGTTATACTGTATTCTGATATCTTATGCCCGGGTATTTTTACCCGGAGGCGGGAGGTTCCCCATGAAGCTCATGGTCATCGACGGCAATTCCATCATCAACCGGGCTTTTTACGGCGTGCGGATGCTCACCACCCGGGACGGCCAGCCCACCAACGCCGTCTACGGATTTTTGAACATCCTTCAAAAGCTGACGGACGAGGAGCAGCCGGACGCCCTGTGCGTCACCTTCGACCTGCCCGCGCCTACCTTCCGGCATTTGGCCTACGAGGGATACAAGGCCCAGCGCAAGGGGATGCCCGACGAGCTTGCCAGCCAGATGCCCCTTTTGAAGGACGTGCTGGAGGCGATGAACATCCCCCGCTACGAGCTGGAGGGCTGGGAGGCCGACGACCTTATCGGCACCATTGCCGCCCGGGACGCCGCGGCGGGCTGGGATACGGTGGTGGTGACCGGAGACAAGGACTCCCTGCAGCTGGTGGATGAGCATACCCGGGTCAAGCTGGTGTCCACCCGTATGGGGCAGACCACCACGAAGGAGATGACGCCCGAAACCTTTCGTGCGGCCTACGGCTTTGCGCCCATCCACATGATCGACCTGAAGGCCCTGATGGGGGATGCCAGCGACAACATCCCCGGCGTCAAAGGCATCGGGGAGAAGACCGCCATGGACCTGATCCAGCGCTACGGCAGCGTGGAGGCCGTCTACGCGGACCTGGAGCAGGTGGAGGCCAAGCCCGCGGTGCGGAAAAGGCTGGCCGAGGGAGCGGAGCAGGCCCGTATGTCCTATGAGCTGGCCGCCATCCGCTGCGACGCGCCCCTGGACTTCCGGCCTGAGGACGCAAAGTGTGTCCCGGTAAATGCCCCCGCCCTCTACGAGCTGTTTTTGCGGCTGGAGTTTTCCAAGCTGATCGAGAAGCTGGGCCTCTCCGCGCCGGGGGTTTCCCCGGCGGAAGCGTCTGCTCCGGCGGCCTGCGCGCGGGAAACGGTGACCGAGCGGGCGCGGATGGAGGAGCTGCTGGCCCTCTGGCGGGAGCGCTCCCACGTATCCCTGGTGGCGCTGCCCGACCGAAACGCGGTGTGCGTGGAGTGGGGCGAGCCGGAGCACAGCCGTACCGCGCTTTTCTGCGCAGACCGGCTGGAGAGCTACAACGACTTTCTCCGGGGCCTGTTCGCCCCCGACATCCCGAAGGTGGCCCACAACGTCAAGGACCTGATGCGCGGTTTACTGGAGGAGGGGCTGCCCATCGGGGGCTTCGTGTTTGATACCGCCCTGGCGGCTTACCTGCTCTCTCCCACCGACGGCAGCTATGAGCTGGAAAAGCTCTGCGTCACCTACTTCAACCGCGAGATTTCAAAGGCCGGGGAGTACCTGGCTCCGGACGCCTTCGGCCCCCTGGCCGATCCGGCGGGGCCGGAAAAGGCCCTTTCCAGCCATACCGCGCTGGTCGAACAGCTCTACCGCACCCTTGCGCCCCGGCTGGCCGAGCTGGGGCTGGAGCAGGTCTTCTCCCGGGTGGAGCTGCCCCTGTGCCCGGTGCTCGCCGAGATGGAGCGGGCGGGGATGCTGGTGGACCGGAAGGCCCTGGCGGACTTCGGCGTCATGCTGGACGAGCGCCTCCGCTCCGACGAGGCGGCGATTTACGCCTTGGCGGGGGAGCGATTCAATATCAACTCCACCCAGCAGCTGGGGAACATCCTGTTCGACAAGCTGGGCCTGCCGCCGGTGAAAAAGACCAAGACCGGCTGGTCCACCAATGCGGAGGTGCTGGAGAAGCTGAAGGGCCGGCACGCGATCATTGACACGATCCTGGAGTACCGGCAGTACGCCAAGCTCAAAAGCACCTATGTGGACGGCCTGAGCAAGGTCATCGCCTCCGACGGGCGCATCCACACCTGCTTCCAGAACACCGTCACCGCCACCGGGCGGCTCTCTTCCACGGAGCCGAACCTTCAGAACATCCCTGTGCGCACCGAGCTGGGAGCCGAGCTGCGCAAGATGTTCGTCGCCCCCGCCGGCTGGGTGCTGGTGGATGCGGACTACTCCCAGATCGAGCTGCGGCTGCTGGCCCACATCGCCGGGGATGAGGCCATGATCGCCGCCTTCCGCTCCGGGGAGGATTTTCACACCGTCACCGCCGCCCGGGTATTCGGCGTGGCGCCGGGGGAGGTCACCCATGAGATGCGCCGCCGGGCCAAGGCGGTCAACTTCGGCATCGTCTATGGGATCTCCGACTTCTCCCTGTCCCAGGACCTGGGCGTGACCCGGGCCGAGGCCAGGGCATATATGGAGAAGTATTTTGAAACTTATTCCGGTGTGCGCGCCTACATGTCCGGCGTGGTGGAACAGGCCCGGAAGGACGGCTATGTCTCCACCCTTATGGGGCGCCGCCGCTGGCTGCCTGAGCTGAAGTCCTCCAACTTCAATCTGCGTTCCTTTGGAGAGCGGGTGGCGCTGAATATGCCCATCCAGGGGACTGCCGCGGATATCATCAAGCTGGCCATGATCCGGGTACGGGACCGGCTGCGCGCCGAGGGCTTGGCGGCCCGGCTGGTGCTTCAGGTCCACGACGAGCTGATCGTGGAGTGCCCGGAGGAGGAGGCAGCCGCGGTGAAGCGGCTGCTGACGGAGGAGATGGAGTCGGCGGCCGCCCTGGCGGTGCCCCTCACCGCAGAGGCGCATGCAGGCCGCAGCTGGGCGGAAGCAAAGGAGTAGGCCGGAGCGGGAGAGGAGTGCGCCATGTATCTGCGTCCCATGACAGCGTCCGAAGTGAAGCAATGGTATGACCGTGAGCTGACCAGGGCCTTCCCGCCCGATGAATGCAAGCCGCTGTCCGAGATCGCCGCGCTGATGGAGCGCGGCCGGTACGAAGCCCTGGGCCTCTATGAGGAAGACGCCCTGCTGGGCTACGCCACACTGCTGTGGGAGCCGGCTTGGCCGGGCTATGTGCTGCTGGATTATTTGGGAGTCACCGCCGCGCACCGGAACAGAGGACTGGGCGGGCGGATCTGTTCCCAGCTGAGGGCGCGCTGCCGGGACAGGGCTGTGATGATCACCGAGGCGGAGGCCCCGGTACCCGGCGGCGACCCGGCGGAGAACGCCCTGCGCTGCCGGAGGCTGGCATTCTATGAGCACTGCGGATTCCGGCCGGTGTATGAGATAGGCGCCTGCGGAGCGCGCTTTCAGGCGCTGGTGCTGGGGACGCCGCCGGAGGGCCGGGCGGAGCTGGCGGCGGCCCATCGGGCCATCTACGGGCCGGAGCGGACCGACGTGAAGGTGCCCCTTGGTCCGGAAGAGTGTCCCCCGCCGCCCCGTGAAAGGAAAGGATGAACGGAATTGAACTATCGCTTGGTCCCCATGGACCGTTCCCACCTGATGCAGGTGGCGGACATCGAACGCGCCTGCTTTTCCCATCCCTGGTCGCTGGAACTGCTGGAGCAGGAGCTTTACAACGACATGCTCTCCCTGATCGTGGCCGAGGGGGAGGACGGCACGGTGCTGGGCTACGGCGAGGTGCGGGCCATTTTGGACGAAGGAACGCTGGAGAAGATCGCGGTGGCCCCGGCGTACCGCCGCCAGGGGGTGGCCGAGGCCATCCTCTCCGCATTCCTGCGGTTTGGACAGGCGCACCTGGCGTTTCTGACCCTGGAGGTGCGGGAAACGAACGCCCCCGCCATTGCGCTGTACGAGAAGCTGGGCTTTGAGCCGGTGGGCCGCCGGAAGAACTATTACCGGCAGCTTCATGAGGACGCCCTCCTCATGACACGTACCTTCCGCCCGGCCGGCTGAACCGGCCACGCGCCCCACAGGGCAGAAAGGAGCGCCGCGATGCGCCGCGAGATCCGTCCCATGACCGTTCCCGAGATCGAGAAGTGGTACGCGGAAGAACTGGCCGAGGCCTTCGCCCCCGCCGAGCGCAAGCCCCTGGCCGACATCCTGTCCCTCCGGGCGGAGGGGCGCTACGAGCTGTTGGGCCTGTTCAACGAGCGGGACGAACTACTGGGCTATGCCACCATCTGGCGGCAGCCAGACGGGGCGGGACTGGTACTGCTGGACTATCTGGGCGTGTCCGCCCGCCTGCGCAACGGCGGCCTGGGGGCCGAGCTGT
This sequence comes from Flavonifractor sp. DFI.6.63, assembly GCF_024462255.1. Taxonomy (NCBI): domain Bacteria; kingdom Bacillati; phylum Bacillota; class Clostridia; order Eubacteriales; family Oscillospiraceae; genus Flavonifractor; species Flavonifractor sp. DFI.6.63. The sequence continues at coordinate 38,684 of NZ_JANGBE010000005.1, forward strand.
GCGCCCACCTGGCCCGGCGCTACGGTGGGCAGGGCCTGATCCTGGAATCCGAGGCACCGGTACCCGGCGGCAGCCCGGCGGAGAACGAGCTCCGGCGCCGGCGCATCGCCTTTTACGCGCGCAACGGCTTTCAACCAGTATACGAAATGGCCACCTGCGGGATGCGGTGGCAAGCCATGCTCTGGGGCCCGCCGCCCCGCGACCTGACCGCTGTGATGGCGGCCCATCGTGCGCTCTATGGCCCTGAGCGCACGGATGTAAAGGTGCCTCTTGCTCCGGACGAGGTACCGGAGCGTCCCTATTGGATGAAAGGAAACTGATAGCGTCAGATCCTTGCCATGGAATGCTCCTGCGATGCGTGCCCAGAAAGCGCGGGGCGCTTTCTGGGCGCCGTTTGATTTTATTTCTTGGCCGCGGGAAGTGAATCCACGCGGCCGCCGCGTCAAGAGGCGCTGGCGCGCCGGGCCGTCTTGCACGTCGGTCTCCGTGCCCGCGGAAGAAGGGATGATAGCCATGAATATCCTTGCCATTGAATCCTCCTGCGATGAGACGGCTGTGGCGGTGGTCCGGGACGGACGCACCGTCCTGGCCGACGCCATCGCGTCCCAGGTGGACATGCATACCATCTACGGCGGCGTGGTGCCGGAAATCGCCTCCCGAAAGCACGTGGAGGCCATCGTCGGTCTGGCCGACCGGGCTCTGGCCCAGGCCGGTATCCCGAAAAGCCGGATCGACGCGGTAGCCGTCACGTATGCCCCGGGGCTGATCGGGGCGGTGCTGGTAGGCGTCAACTTTGCCAAGTCGGTCTCCTATGCGCTCAACGTGCCGCTGATCCCGGTCCACCATGTCCGGGGCCACATCGCCGCCAATTACATTGCCCATCCGGAGCTGGAGCCGCCCTTTGTCTGCCTGTGCGTCTCGGGCGGAAACACCCTGATCGTGGACGTGCGCGGCTACACAGAACTGGAGCTGCTGGGCGCCACCCGGGACGACGCGGCGGGGGAATGCTTTGACAAGGTGGCCCGGGTGCTGGGCATCGGCTATCCCGGCGGGGCCCCCATGGACCGGCTGGCCCAGGGAGGCGACGATACCCGTTATGAGCTGCCCCGCGCGCACGTAGCGGACGCGCCGCTGGATCTGTCCTTCTCGGGCTTGAAGACGGCGGTGCTCAATCTGGTGCACAATGCCCAGCAGAAGGGCGAGACGCTGGATTTGCCGGGGCTGGCGGCCAGCTTTGCCGCCGCGGTCAGCGACACGCTGGTCCCCCGTACGATGGAGGCTGCCGGCAGGTTGGGTTACGGGAAGGTGGCGGTAGCCGGAGGCGTGGCGGCCAATTCCCGCATCCGGGCGGATTTGGAGTCTGCCTGCCGGGCCAGCGGAGACAAGCTTTACCTGCCGCCGCTGTCTTTGTGCGGGGATAACGGCGCGATGATCGGCTGCCAGGGCTATTACGAGTATTTGGCGGGGGTCCGGGCCGGGATGGACCTGAATGCCTATGCCAACCGGGACATCGGAAAAGGCTGAACGGGCCGTCCCTTTTTGAAAGAGAGTCTGCAGGAAAGTGCAGATAAAATGGATTGCAGCATTATGTTTACCGAAAGCGGAGGGGGGAAAAACGGCGGACTTTCATTAAAGTATGTGGAGAAACATGTGGACAAGTGGAAAAGTCACCTGTTTTCAACGGAAAGAGCCGGTGGAAAAGCTGGTGGAAAATGTGAATAACGCTAAGTAGATGAAATTACTGGATAAAGTTATGTAAAGTAAATGGAGAAAAATGGAGATTAAAAGCGGGCGTAGTAAGCGGAAGGAAAGCCGCATGATTTCAGCAATACCCATGTTCTGGAATAGGGCGAAAACGGGCGTGTGAGGGGTGCAGGGGACAAAAATATTGCAGATGTTCCGCCATGTACGGCGGGGATATACGTATTGTAATCTGAAGGAAAAAAGAAAACAGACCATTTACGCGAAACTCTACCGTTGACGGCAGGGAAAAAATGTGCTATCATTTTATATCGCTGATGGCATGGCGCTCGGGCGGCGGCACAGAAGGCGCAGCGATCAGCCCTCGGTATGAAAACAGGAAATGCTGGTATAGCTCAGTCGGTAGAGCAGCTGATTCGTAATGAGTTGTTCAAAAGACCACAAAATCCCGCGAATGACTGGGGCGCAAGGGACGGGAAGCCTGAACAACCACGAAAATTCCCCAAATGGGGTTTATTTGGGGTTTACTTTTCACAATAGCATACAGACGCTGGTGTGGCGCAGTGGTAGCGCAATTGATTCGTAATCAATAGGCCAGGGGTTCAAATCCCCTCACCAGCTCCACGGAGAAGGCCGCAGGATTAACTTCCTGCGGCCTTCTTCTTTCTCAGTTTTGGACGAATTTCCGGGGCAACCAGGTCCCCGAAGCGGTCAAATACCTCGTCGGCCTTGGCCTCCGCCTCGGCAATGACATGGGCATAGATATTGCTGGTGGTACTGGTCTGGGCATGGCCCAGTTTATGCGACACCACGACGAGCGGCGTGCCGTCAGCGATCATCAGGCTGGCATATGTGTGCCGGAGGGAATGGACGGTTACCTTCGGAAGCCCGGTCCGCTTCACGAACTTTGTGAACCACTGGCTCACGGAATCCGGAAACAGGGGTTTGCCTTCCTCGTTGGTGAACACCCGACCGTCGTGATCCTGCCAGGCGTCCCCCAGTGTTTCTCGCTGGGCGTCCTGCCAGCGTTTGTATTCCAGGAGCAGAAGGACAGCGGTCCGGGAGATCCGCAGAGACCGCTCGCTGTCAGCTGTTTTGGGGGTATCCACATAACACCCCTCTGTCGGCAGGTAATTCCAGGTCTGCCGAATATAGATCAGCTGGCCATCGAGATCCACATCACACCAGCGAAGGCCCAGGAATTCCGCCCGGCGCAGTCCGGAAAGCAAATCGAAGGTGATCACCGCCCGCCAAAGGATTTTCTCCTCCTGCAGGAGTTCCAGCAGACGCCGCGCATCCGGTTCATCCAGATAGGCCGCCCGCCGGTGAGCGATACTGGGAAGATCGGCCCTTGCCGCGGGGTTCGTCTGGATATACCCCCACTTCACCGCCCGGAAGAGAACCGCGGAAAGCACGCGGTGGTAGGTGTGGATGGTCCCAGGCTTCAGAGGGGTATCATCGTGCCGGCGGATAAAAAACTCATCATAGGGGATCTCCAGCTTCTCGCAGATCTGGACAGCGCGGTCCTGGGCGATGTAGTGGCCGTCTTTCAGCTGTTTGAAACACCAGATGGATACGCCGGTCTCTCTGGCCAGTTCCGCCATACAGGTCCGGCGTGACTTCATCCACTTCGCAAAATCAAGTTTCGGGGCGGCCATGCAGCGGGCCCGCATCCCTTTCTCCTGCAGATTTGCGTAGAAGGCGGCGATATGTCCGGGCTTCAGGTCCTTCAGCCTGATATGGCCCAAGGCCTGATTGACCACCTTCATCTTCTCCTCATATCCGAAAGCAGTCTTTTTCTTCAGGTTCGGCTTCGCATACTGATCCAGGAAGATCTTCGTGAAGTCCACCAGTCTGATACTGCCATTCTGGGTCACCTGGTGGCGCACCCGCTCCTCAAAGAGAGTAGCCTCCCGGTTCAGCGCCTTCTCGATCTGGCGCTTCGTCATCCCCGGCTCCGGCGTCCAGGTCATCTTCTCCCGGATCTGCTTTCCGTTGACATCGTACCCATTGGACACGATGATCCGGTAACTGCCGCCTCGCTTTTCAATTGTGGCCATTGAGCATAAAACCTCCAATCCATTCTTGCCAACTTCGCTTCCGGTGTGGTAGAATGGAAAGGCAGAGTTGACAAGTTTCTTGATATTCGAGTTGAGAAACTATTATCTTCTTTCGTAGTGGTTAGTGGATAATGACTTTGCACTGCCGTCCGGGTGTGTGGTAGCTCCCGGGCGGCTTCTTTTTTTATTTGCTGTAAGTAAAAATGAATTCCTGATCAGACCAGAAATCCGCGGTAAAGCGAATCTCGATATTCTGCCAGTCCGGATCTGCCTCATAGCCCACCACGCCGTTCATCTTCTTTCCGGCCGCGATGGTCCCGTCCAGCTGTGTCTGGTTCGTACTCAACATCGAGGAAAGATTCAATGGAGAGGCATAGTCGTCTATGTAGGTGTTGAAGGAAAGCATGGAACTGACGGCGATATCCTGTTCAGATTGATTGTCAATGGTAAATTCGCATACGACGAACACTTTGCCGTCAGTAGGTGTCATGTAATTGCCTCCGGAGTTTTCAGTAACGCTGTCCAGCGTCACGACGACATTGTCCATCTCTACCGGCTCTCCGACACCGAACACGCTGTCGCCGGCCGCTTGAGATCCGTCACTTCCCGAAGGGGACCCGCCCATGCTACCGACGGCTCCGGCGATCAAAAGCACTCCGAGTACAGTCAATGTAACCCCCAGGGCAGTATGTCGTTTTCTTTTCGCTCCGCAGTGCGGACATACTTTGGCACTCTTTGCGATCTGTTCTCCACATACCTTGCAGGCCACCATTTTATTTGACACAACGATCCCTCCATAGTGAACTAGGATTTTCTGAAATCTACATAGATTATCCGATTTCCTCGGAGGCTATTTCTTCTTGCCGATAGGGTTTCAGGGCGGTGTCGACGATCTCGCGGATCTGGGCGTCGGCGTGCAGATAGGCCTGGACCAAGAGCCGGATGTTCTCTAGTTCCGCATATTCCATTTCATCCACTTCATTGATCAGGCCCAGGAGTTCCGGCGCACATCGACGATCTATCGCCTTATAGTACAGCAGGGCGGTCCTCTCCCCTACCATCCGAAGATCCGCTGCGGAATGCTCTACCCCGAAAGTCCGATACATATCTTCTTTGGCCTGGGAGCGGCCGCTTCGATGCTCTTCTGAGACGGTCTCCAGTGTAATGCCTTCCCATCCCATGAGATAGGACGGGGTTACACCGAGAACTTCGGCCATCTTTTCCATCCGATCTGTAGGGATGTTAGTCACAATATTATTTTCATACTTGAAAATAGTTTGTTTAGTTGTTCCACACAGAGTGCCGAGTTCCTCTTGTGTTAGGTTTTTCGCCTCCCTAGCGGCTCTAATCCGGCTACCCTTATCCATACCTTTGCGCTCCTATCAAAATTAGTAACTCAATTATATAACTTTTTTTCCCTAAGTCAAGAAAAAAATAACTTGACAAGTGCCTAATGCAGTGCTATGCTTTTAGTAACTTGGCAGGTTACTGCTCTAGGAGAAAGGAGGAAGACCATGGTCGCCACAGAGAAACTTCGCGGTATCATCGCGGAGCAGGGGCTTTCTCAGAGACAGGTTGCCAAGAAGCTTGGCATGACTGAGAAAACCTTTTACTCCAAGATGAAGAAGGGTGTTTTTGGGACTGATGAGGTCGATCAAATGATTGCCCTCCTCGGAATTAAAAACCCAGCAGAAATTTTTTTCGCCAAAAAGTAACTTAATAAGTTACAACCGAATTCACTGACCACTACGAAAGGAGGAAGCCATGCCACGCATGAGAACAGCCGCCAAGGTCCATGAGATCATCAGGGCCCAGGATCCGGACAGCGAAGTCACACTTCACTACATACGGCAACTGATCGCCACGGAAGCCGTCCCTGTGACTCATGTTGGCCGGAAGAAACTGGTCGACGCAGACCAGGTCATCGCTTATATCGCCGCAGGGAATCCGCCGTCTACCACCGCGCCGGTTCCCGAATACGGGCAACTGAGGAGGGTCAAGCCATGAAGCACCTGACCAGAGAGGAGCGCCGGCGGATCCAGCGAAGGTCGGCCAATATCCGTTTTACCGCATTCGTTCTTGTCCTGCTGGGCATCGGCATCACCGCCGGATATGCCGTCGGCAGGGCACAGGCCTCGCAGGAGCCGCCTCCGGAGGCGGAGGTGTCCACGGTCACCCCCGCACCTGAAACGCCCACCACGGCCCAGGAGAGCCCGGAGATGGCCACCCCAGAGTTAGAACTGATCGGCACCTTCCGCGCCACCGCCTACTGCCCCTGCGTGAAATGCTGTGGAATATGGTCCGCAGAGCATCCTGACCGGGGCGAGGACTATGTGCAGCGCACCAGTTCCGGCACGATCCCGGAGGAGGGCCGCACCATTGCCGCCGACTGGGATGTCCTACCACAGGGGAGCGAGGTCATTCTTGACGGCCATACCTACATCGTTGAGGACACTGGCGGAGCGGTCAATGGGAACTCCATCGACATTTTCTTTGAAGACCACGAGGACGCAGTGGAGTTCGGCGTTCAGGAAGTTGAGTTGTACCGCGAGAAGACCGCCTGAAATATCACGCATCTTCCTGCCCCCTGCCGGGTGTCCTCCTGACTTCCCGGGATGCCCTCTCTTTGAGCCGGCCCCGCCAGTCCTTTGACATACGGCGGGCTCCCGGCAGAGGGCAGGAATACAAAAAGAAAGGATGATCCACCATGAAGATCCCTATGAACTTCCGCAATGAGACCAAGACCTGCTACCGCTTCGAACGGCGGGACGACGCCGGCAACCTGACCACGCTCTATCTGAAGAAAAACGAGGTCCAGGAAGCCGGCATCGACCCTAAGAACGGCATCATCCTCACTGTAGAGGAAGCACACTGACAAAGGAGGAGTCGACCATGATCGAAATCAAAATCACCGGAGAGACCCCACTGGAGGCGCTGTCCAGTCTCACCGCTTTCGGAACGCATTGCCTCCATGACCCCACTGTAGCCGCTGCGTCTGACAGGATCCTGGAAGCAGAGATGGCCGGGTCCGCCAAGCGGCCTGTGGAGACCGCCGCGCCGTCTCAGCAGGCCCCGGCCCCCGTCGGCACCGCGCCAACCCCGGCCGCCCCCGCACCGGGCCCTACCACTGCCCCGGCTCCTGCACCTGCACCTGCGCCCAGCCCTGCATCTTCTGCATCTGTCCCTTCTAATTTCACTGGGTTGGGGACCGAGCCGCCCAAGTACTCGATCGACGATATTGCCCGCGCCGGCGCGGAACTGGCCCAGCAGGGCCCCGACAAGATCACGGCGCTGACCAATTTGCTGGCCCAGTTCGGCCTGCAGGCAGTCACGCAACTAAGACCGGAGCAGATGGGGCCCTTCGTTATGGCCCTGCGTGGATTGGGGGCACGGATCTAAATGGCTGCTTTCAAGGAGCAGCGCATTGACTGTGCGCTGGAACACACGGAGGAGGACGAAGACGATGCCAAGTCCTGAAATTCATTCACCGTTTGGCCCCTCCCAGGCACACGCCTGGCTGTCGTGTCCGCAGTACATCAGTGTCCAAGCTATGTTTCCGGAGGCCACCAGCCCTTATGCAGAGGCCGGACGCCTCGCGCACTCCATCGCTGAATACAAGGCGCGCAGCTACTTTATGGAGCCGGTCGGCAAGCGGGCCTACAATGCCCAGCTGAAAAAGTTCCGCGCGGATCCCAGCTATGACCCGGCAATGGAAGATGCTACGGAACTGTATTTGGAGACTCTGAAGGAACTGGCCCTTGCCTTCCCAGCGCCGCCTTTCGTGGCGCTGGAGACACAGGTCCAATACACGGACTGGGTTCCAGAAGGGTTCGGGACCAGTGACTGTATCATGATCGGTGGGAGCCGGATCATCGTCGTAGACTATAAGAATGGCGCCGGCGTCCCGGTCGATGCCGAAGGAAATGCCCAGATGATGCTGTATGCGCTGGGGGCGTTGCAGACCTTCAGACCGATTTACGGTGACTCGCTTACGGACGCCACGCTTGTTATCGTCCAACCTCATGCCGGCGGAGTCAAGCGATGGGACACGACCGTGGCCGCTATTCTGCAGTGGGGCAAAGATACCGCCGGCCCCGCCGCACGACGCGCCCAAGTCGCCGAAGATCCGGCCTGCCCTGGGGACTGGTGCCGGTTCTGCCGCGGGAAGCCCCAGTGCTCGGCCTGGGCCAGTAAAATGCTGGAGGTGGGCCGCCAGTATGAGCAGGCCCCGGCCGCAGGGTCTTCCGAGATCCCGGAAGGGTATTCTGGGCGTCTGCTGACCGATGAAGAGGTGGGAGCAGCCTTGGCCGCCGGAGCGGGTCTTGTGGCCTGGTACAAGGACCTGGAGGCGTATGCGCTTCTGGCCTGTCTGAATGGCAAAGAAATCCCCGGTTATAAGGCCGTGGCGGGCCGCGGATCTCGCGAGTGGACTGACCTTGACACCGCCTTCAAGACCCTGCAGGAGCGGGGCGTAGCAGAAGCCATGCTTTGGGAGCGGAAGCCGGTGACCGCCCCGGCATTGGAAAAGGCACTGGGCAAAAAGGCCTTCGCAGAAGTGTCAGACGGCCTCGTCCGGAAAGAGCCTGGCAAGCCTACACTCGTTCCGGCAAGCGACAAGCGTCCGCCGTATAACGCCGCTGCCGTCGCATTCTCCCCCACACCAGCCAGTACATGAAGCACATCAATCTGAACGACAAGGAGGTCACTTATCATGACACCGACCACTATCACCATTGGAGAAGTCCGCTTCTCCTACACTAATGTGTTCCAGCCCCAGCCCCCATTTAACAACCCTGCAGGTGAGCCGAAGTTTTCGACGACCATTCTGGTCCCCAAGACGAATCAGCAGGCCAAAGCCGCTATCGATGCCGCGGTCAATGCTGCCATTGAAGCGGGGGTGACTGCAAAGTGGGGCGGCGTCCGGCCGCCCGCTCCTGCAATCTGCGTCCACGACGGCGACGGTCCTCGCCCCTCCGACGGCCAGCCGTTTGGCCCTGAGTGCAAGGGGCATTGGGTATTCACTGCCTCCTGCAAAGCCGACAGGCCTCCCTTTGTGGTGGACGCGCAGGTCCAGAAAATCATCAATCCCGCCGATGTCTATTCCGGATGCTACGGAAATGCCAATGTCACCTTCTACGCCTACAATCAGGCTGGTAAAAAGGGAATCGGCTGCGGACTGAACGGGATCCAGAAGACGCGGGATGGAGATCCTTTGGTCAGCCGCGTGACTGCAGAGGAAGCGTTCTCTGCAGTGGCTCCTGCGGCGCCCATGCCCTCGGTTGCAGGCTGGCCGGCCGCCCCTGCTCCTGCGGCACCGGCGGGTGCTACTGCAGGCTGGCCGACGGCCCCTGCGCAGGCCGCCCCCGGCGGATGGCCCACCCCGTCCGGCTGGCCAGGCGTCTAATAGGAATGGGCCCCCGTATCTGGGGGCCCATTTCCCCCAGGAGGTCACTTTATGAAGCACAACCTTACCATCGATATTGAGACATTCAGCGATATTTCTATCGGGAAGGCCGGCCTTTATAAGTACGCCCAGAGCCCGGCTTTTCAAGTGATGCTCTTTGCCTATTCTTTGGACGGTGCGCCTGTTCAGGTGGTGGATCTGATGGTACCGGGCGCATATCTGCCTCAGGAGGTCCTGCGCTGGCTGTTCGATCCGGACTGTGTGAAACACGCCTATAACGCCGCATTTGAGTGGTACTGTCTCAGTCGCTATTTTAAGCTGTCGGAGGATGAACACCATAACGGCTTTTCCGCCGCAACCTGGCTTCAGCAGTGGCAGTGTTCCATGCTACATGGAATGTATGCCGGCTATCCTGCAGGCCTGGACGCAACCGGCAAAGCCCTCGGTCTTCCACAAGACCAGCAAAAAATGTCCATAGGAAGATCTCTTGTCCGGTATTTCTGTACGCCATGCACCCCGACGAAAAGCAACGGCGGCCGCACCCGAAATCTGCCGCACCACGATCCAGAAAAATGGGAACTCTTCAAGGCCTATAATGGGCAGGATGTCGTAGCCGAAATGGAGATTGATCGTCGCCTGGAGAATTTCCCGGTGCCGGAAGACATCCAGCGCCAATGGTGTCTGGATCAGCTGATCAATCTCCGGGGTGTGGCCGTCGACATGGAACTGGCGGACAGCGCGATCATTCTGGGCGAAACGGTTAAGGCTCAGCTAATTGCTGAGGCGCAGAGGATCAGCGGTCTTCAGAACCCGAACAGCGTCGCCCAGCTTACCCACTGGCTGGAAGAGGAGACCGGAGAACAGCTGGACAACCTGAGAAAAGCCACGGTCACAGACCTGCTCGGCAAGGAACTCTCCAGTGATGCGGCCAAGAGGATGCTGGAGATCCGCAGGGAGTTAGGTAAGACCAGCACGAAAAAATACAATGCCGTAGAGACCTGTGTCTGCTCGGATGGACGCGTGCGGGGCCTTCTGTTGTTCTACGGTGCCAATCGGACCGGCCGCGAGGCCGGCAGGCTGGTGCAGGTGCAAAACCTTCCCCATGATGTGGTGCCCGCTATGGATACCGCGCGAGATTTAGTAAAGGCTCGTGATCTTGACACCCTCCGGCTGATCTACGGCAGCGTGACCACCCCACTTTCCGCATTGATCCGAACCGTTTTCAAGGCCGGACCGGGTATGACATTCATCGACGCAGACTTTTCAGCAATCGAGGCCAGAGTGATCGCATGGCTTGCCGGCGAAGAGTGGGTCCTGGATGTATTCCGGAGCCACGGGAAGATCTACGAGGCCACGGCCGCGCAGATGTTCGGCATACCGTTTGACCTAATCAAGAAAGGCAATCCGGAGTACGCATACCGAGCAAGAGGCAAGGTCGCAACCCTTGCTTTGGGCTACCAGGGCGGCACCGGTGCCCTGATCACGATGGGCGCCCTTAGAAGCGGACTGGCGGAGGACGAATTGCCGGACATTGTGAGCCGCTGGCGAAAGTCCAATCCCGCTATAGTGAATTTTTGGTACATGCTTGACGCTGCAGCGCAGGAGGCAGTTACTTCGGGCCGTGTCTCTACCGTAGGCGCAGTCACGATCAGCCGAGAATGTGACCCGAAAAACAATCTGGACTTCCTCTCTATTCTGCTTCCCAGCGGCCGCAAACTCTACTATGCGAACCCCCATATGGGGACCAATCGATTTGGGAAACCCAGTATTTGTTACATGGGCCAGAATCAGACCAGCAAAAAGTGGTCAACGCTGGAGACCTATGGAGGAAAGCTGGCCGAGAACATCACGCAGGCCGTTGCACGGGACTGCTTGTTCTATGCTATGGAACAACTGGCGGCGGCGGGGTATCGAATAGTCTTTGATGTTCACGATGAAGTAGTCCTGGAGGTCCCAGAGGGGACTGCAGATCTTGACAGGGTCATTCAGATCATGTCTCAACCCGCGCCTTGGGCGTCGGGGCTCCCGCTCAACGCGGCCGGCTGGGTGGACTATTACTTCAAAAAAGACTAAAAAGATACGGGTTTTCCACCCCAAAATCGTGCCTTGAATGGCCGTATCCTCTAAAACGCCTCGCCCCTTGTGCGCCAAGGGCCTCAGACCATACAAGGCCGGTTTTTACGGCAAAGAGAGATTTAGACCTGCCTTAAAATCGCCGCAGCTTGAAAGGGAAAGGAGGCGAACACCGAAGATGCCGAAGCGATGGACTGCTGAAGAGCAAGAGTATCTGAAGGAGGCTTGGGGCCGTGCGTCCATTCCGGCCATTGCCAAAAAGCTGGGGCGTACTGTTGACGCGGTCAAAGTCCGGGCGTCCAAGCTGAAGCTGGGGGCGGTATTGGAGGCCGGTGACTATGTGACTCTGAATCAACTACTGCTCACGCTGACCGATAACAGCCAGTCGTATAGTTACCAGATGGAGAGTTGGGTAAAGAAGCGCGGCCTGCCGATCCACATGAAGCTGGTGCTGAACTGTCGCTGGCGGGTCGTCTATCTGGATGAATTCTGGGAGTGGGCCGAACAGCACCGCAGTTTTATTGACTTCTCCAAATTGGAACCCCTGGCGCTGGGCAAGGAGCCAGATTGGGTGGCCGAACAACGACGGAAGGACTATCAAGCTTTTTCCCTTCAGCGGAAAGACCCCTGGACAGCCGATGAAGACAGTAAACTCCGCACCTTACTCAAACAACAACGGTATGGCTACGCAGAATTATCGAAGATCTTACGCCGGTCAGAGGGGGCTATTGCCCGCCGATGCCGGGATCTACAGTTGAAAGACCGCCCTGTACGGGCCGACAATCACGGCAAGGACAGCGTCTGGACGGACGCCCATTACCAGGCTCTCGCTGATGGCATACGGCACGGCGACAGCTATACCGCGATCGGCTCGGTGATCGGAAAATCTGAAAAGGCAGTCCGGGGGAAGGTCTACTACACCTATCTGACAGAAGATGCGGATAAGGTCCGAACCATGCTCGGTACAGGTATCTGGGGATATGGCGCGCCGGAGCCGACCGTGCGTCAAGGATTCAACTTGACCAGGACCAAAACCGAGATCCGCCGGAATCTTTCTATCCTGGATGCACTGCTCCGGAAACGAATGAACGATTTGGGCTACGACCCATATTGGCAACGGTTTATGTGCCAGCACTGGCACCCGGTAAAAGGCTGTTCCGCCGGCGAGGAAATCTGCGACGCCTGCACTTCCTTCCAGCGGATCCGACCGCAATACTGCAAACGGTGCGGCGGAGAGTTCCTGGAGCGCCAGGCTCACGACTTCTGCCCCAGATGCCGGGCCGCGCGGAAAAAGCAGGCTCAACGAAAATATGCCGTACTCCAAGCCAGAAGTCGGTTCTGATTATCCAATAACCACTACGAAAGAAGGAATTGATTTATGTTTTGTCCCCATTTTGAAGTGAAAGTGTCCCTCTATTTTCGGATTCATGGATCCTCTTTGTACGGTGGCCCAGGTTCAGAGGGCTATGCGTCGCATTCAGTGTATATCAGCCCGTTGGGTACTGCTGAGTTGAAGGACCTGACTGAGGCCTTCGCTGACGCGATCAAGACAGATATGGCTGCGTGTTGCGGCGTGGATCCCGACCAAGTGGAGTACATCACCCGCGAGGAGTATGAGCGCGAGACCGAGGAGGATGACGATGCCGAACTGTAAAATCTGCGGCAAGCCGGTTCGGTGCGCCAATGTATTCCACGCAGCCTGCTGGGAAACGGCGGCAAACAGGGCCATCCAGACCTTTTGTGACAACTACTGCCGCTGGCCGCGGGAATGTGCCAATGAGACAGAACTGGAAAAACAGCACTGCGACAGCTGTACGCTGGCCAAGGTGCTGGGTCTGTAATGGAGGAGACTATGGCGATCAAGAACTACACCACTGAGGTGGATGTCTATAAGAGCCTCGGCGAGATCCAGGCCGCGCTTGCCAGCCATGGTGCCCGGAAAATCATGATGGACTATGATGCGGCCGGGCAGCCCACCGGCGTCATGTTCGCCCTGGAGACACCAGCCGGGCCACGGGGGTTTTGCTTGCCAGCAAACATAGCCGGTGTGAAGGCCGTGTTCGAACAGCAGAAAATCAAATCTAAGCCTGGGCAGGCCGAACGAACGGCCTGGCGGAATATCCGCGACTGGGTATTGGCTCAGATGGCTATTATTGAGGCCGGTCAGGTGGACCTGGAGGAAGTATTCCTGCCCTACTTGACGGATGGCCGTGGACAGACATTGTATCAACTCTATCAAGGCGGCCAGCTGGCGCTGGGAACTGGGGGAGAAACGCTATGACCGAGAAAGAACTCTATGACCTGGCGGAGAAGTACCAGGTCAAAGCTGATCGTGCGTATCAGAGTTACCAAGAAACAGGAATCACCCGGTACGACCGTGAACGCCGGAATGCAGAGGAGTTGGCCGACGCGCTTCGCATGGCCGCCGGCGCAGCTGATGACCATCTGAAATTAATCAGATTGAAAGTAGAAGTATCAAACCTGGCATACCTGGCCAAGCGAGCGAAAGATGATTCTGTCCTGCTGGAGACGCTGCGGCAGTCTCTCCTGATTATTGCCCAGTCGCATGGCCTGATTGGGAAGGAGGAGGATCTTCCATGCGAGTGATTTATAAAGCGCCTGGAAGCCGACCGGAACCGCGGGACATTCCCAACACCCTGGAAGAACTGCAGGCCACTGTAGGTGGATATATTGAGACGGTTTCCCTGGCCACAGATGTGGCCATCATCTGCAATGAGGAAGGGCGGCTACTCGGACTGGAACGCAATATTCGGTTTCTGGGCGTGGACTGGGTAGGACCGATCCTGATCGTAGGCGTGGACAGGGAAGAATTTACCGACCTGACACCGGAGGCTATGGGGGTATTGTTACGCGGCCTGGAGGCCGCCGAGTACCCGTCGGAAGGAGAGGAGGATAAAGAGCATGGACATTGTGATTGCTGCTAAACTCATGGAGTTATATGCTGCCTGTCCTAAGTGCGGTTGCGAGGTGATTGGCAACGGTAAGGGCGCTTTAGAGTGTGATACCGCCGCCGGTATTTTTCGCCGCACCTGCTCCTATGGATGGAGCGTCGAAGTCAGAGAAAAGTCTTCAGAACAAGTGCCGGGGCAGGCCCTTCAGAGTAGCGAGGATCCTCCGGACGAGAATGCAGCTGAAGATGTCAACGAAGAGCTGCACGCGGTTATGCCTGCTCCGCCCCAGTCCCCGCCAGACACACACACACACCGGAGGCGCCCATGAGTGAGCCGTGGAAAGGCTTTGTCCATATCCGGTGTGAGGCCTGTCACCAGGAGACGACGGTGTGTCTGCGGATGCCTACCACCGAATACCGGTGCAGAGCCTGCGGACATCTGACGGAACTCTCCAAGCCCTACCGGGCCTACACCCGGTGCGAATGTGGACGCTCGGCACGCTATCTGACGAATGTCACAGACTGGGCCTTCGATATTCCGTGTGTCGTATGCGGCGCACCGAACGCTGTGGCCTATGACCCTGGGAAAGACTGTTATACCCCCGCTGACAGCGCGCCCAGACGGACCAAAGCCAGGAAAAAGAAATGAGGATGGTGCAGGACAGTGTCAAAGCCAAATACCTATGTTCAACTACTCAATGCCAAACAGGAGATACTTCAGCTTCAGCAACGATTGGAGATCATGAAAGGCTTTACGGTCCAGCAATGCTTGGACATGGCCATTATCGCACTCCACAATGAGTTCCGCTTCGGGCCAAAAATGTCACGCCGGTTCGAGCGCGCCTTCCTGGAGGCCTTTAAGGAATACGCCCAGTTGTGTGTCGACGACGGCGCATACGATCCGGAGATCGTCTACACGAAAGAGAAAGTCGACCAGGCGCTCCGAGCCGCCTGCGGGGACGACATCCGTCCGTTTGAGGAGCGATATGCGCTCGATAACCTCTATTTCCGCGACAAACTGAAGGAGATGAAAGCATGAAACGCGATACTTACTACCATGGTATTCCAGGAGTCAAGTGGGGGATCTGGAACGACTGCAGGAAGTGCTTCCAGTTCAACATCAGCGAAGACACCCCCATGCTGGCCGAGGCGAGGCTCTTCCAAAAGATCGGTGACGACGCCAGAAAGTGGCGATTTACACCCCGCCAGCTTCCCAAGGAAAATTCAAAATCTGCAACTTTTTTGAGCAATTCATAATGTCCAATTTTGCCCCCATTTTAGCTGTTCAAAATTGGATATGCTTCAAAGCCTCGAACCCACTGAGGCGCAAGGAGTTCCCGTATTTTCCCTGCTCAAATTTCACCCAAGTTATATATCCCCTGGGTGAAATTCGATTTTCCGTTTCCCAAATTTCATAACTTTTTCGCACAATTCTCCAGAGCCGATCCCTGCGGCTCTACTGTCAGGCAGAGGGCTGAAACATGGCTCCTGTTCCGGCCCTCTGCCCCAGATCAAAAACACCCCGGTAAAAAAGAAGGCCAAATCGATACCAATATCTGAGGCCCCAGGAGCCTGGTTTTTCAGACGCGCTTTTTGATACCAATTTCTCACTCGGATTTTTTGTAGATTTCGGTATCTGAAAATACGCCCTTTCTGGCCGCATGAGGCTGGAGAGAGCCACAAGAACGAGGCCGCTCAGGAGGCGCCAGATATGCTGAACATGATAAATGACCGACAAATCACTATCACGACCGGCGCCAGCCGTCGCGCCACACAATGGACACCGCAGATCATTTTGATCTCTGAGTTTTATGAGCGGTTGAGTTTACCAAAGCGAGGGACCGAAACCCTGGCGGAATACCTGAACCTGTCCAAGGGCCAGCAGGACGATTTGAAGGATGTGGGCGGCTTTGTCGGTGGGACATTGAACGGTCTGCGCAGAAAAGCCAATGCTGTCACCGGCAGAGATCTAATCACTCTGGACCTGGACAATATCCCCGCCGGGGCCACCGACGATGTGCTTCGCCGTCTGGATGTGTTGAATTGCGGATACTGCGTCTACTCTACGCGAAAACATATGCCGGCGGCCCCGCGGCTCCGAATCATCTTTCCGCTGAGCCGCACCTGTACCGCAGATGAATACGAGCCCTGCGCCCGCCGAATGGCGGACCTAATTGGGATGGAGTTTGTGGACCAGACTACCTTCGAGGCATCCCGACTCATGTACTGGCCCAGCTGTTGCAGTGACAGCCAGTATGTTTTCCACTACGCCGATCGTGAAATGGTATCGGTGGACTGGTTGCTGGGTACATACGAGGACTGGCACGATATTACCTCCTGGCCGGCTCTGCCAGGCGCCTCTGCGCTCGCAAGGCCGGCGGCCAAGCAGGGAGACCCACTGGTCAAAAAGGGCGTTGTAGGGGCTTTCTGCCGCGTCTACGACATTGAAAGCGCGATGGATAAGTTCCTGCCGGGGATCTATGCCCCCGTTGCTGGAATGCCAGGCCGATACACTTTCCTGGGCGGCTCTACCACCGGGGGCGCAGTACTTTACGACAACGGCAAGTTCCTATACTCCCACCATGCCACGGATCCATGCAGCGGGAAGCTGGTCAATGCCTTTGACCTTGTCCGCTTTCACCGGTTTGGCGATCTGGACGATGAAGCGGCTCCCGGTACTCCGGTCAACCGCCTGCCGTCCTTCCAGGCTATGAGCGAGGCGGCCACCGGGGACAGCCAGGTAAGCGGATTACTCCTGCAGGAGCGCTGGGAGGCCGCCACAGAGGGCTTCACGGCCGTCCCCCCGGCTGAAGACGGCGCGTCAGAGGCCGTCGACAACAGCTGGATCCAGCAGTTGAAGGTTCACAGCAAGACCGGTGTCCCCCTCTCCACCATAGACAATATCTGGATCATCTTAGAGAACGACCCCCGTCTGAAGGATAAATTTGCGCTCAACGCCTTTGCCGGCCGCGGGGAGGTACTGGGGCCCCTGCCGTGGACGGAGCGCAAGGAGCGCCGTCTATGGGGCGACAACGATAATCAGGGTCTTTACTGGTACCTGGAGAAATTCTATCAAATCACAGGCACCAGCAAGATTGACGGCGCGCTTTCTCTGCACAGTGAAAAGCACGCTTTCAATGAGGTTACCGCCTATCTCAACGGTCTCCAGTGGGACGGGTCGCCGAGGCTGGACTCGCTGTTCATCGACTATCTGGGGGCTGACGATTCCCCGTATATCAGGGCCGTGACCCGTAAGGCGTTCACGGCGGCAGTGGCCCGTGCCATGGTACCTGGCACGAAGTTTGACCCCATGACCATTCTTTCCGGGCCCCAGGGAATCGGCAAAAGCACCCTGTTGGACAAGATGTCAAAGGGCTGGTTCAATGACAGCATCAGAACTTTTGAGGGCAAGGAAGCCAGCGAGCTTCTGCAGGGTGTCTGGCTTGTGGAGATCTCCGAGTTGGATGCCTTCCGGCGGACGGATGTGTCTCGGATCAAGCAATTCCTCAGTCAACGGGCAGACCGATTTCGGGCAGCCTATGGCCGTCATGTCAAAGAGATGCCCCGGTGCTGCGTGTTCTTCGGGACCACGAATACCGACGACTACCTGCGCGATAAGACCGGGAACCGGCGGTTCTGGCCCGTGGATGTGGGGAAACGCCCGGCCACAAAAAGCGTATGGAATGATCTCGATCAGGAACTGGACCAGATATGGGCTGAAGCAGTGATGCGCTGGCGGCTGGGGGAACCGCTGTATCTTGACGGCGAACTGGCCGACGCCGCCAAAGCCCAGCAGGAAGACCACCGGGAGGTCAGCGCGCGGGAAGGCCTTATTCTGGAGTTCCTGGAACGACCAATACCACGGGATTGGCCGACTTGGACCCTGGACCGCCGGCGGATGTTCTGGGCCGGCAGTGCTGTCGGGGATCTCGATTTGGTACCCAGAGAAAGAGTTTGCGCCCTGGAAATCTGGTGTGAACTTTTTGATGGACAGAAGAAGGATATGCGGTATAGCGATACCCAGGAGATCAACAGTGTCATCGCGTCGATACCCGAATGGTCTAAAAAAACGACACCTTTGAGGTTTGGGTATTGCGGGGTACAACGGGGATTTATCCGGAGTAACAATGCGCCAGGAGAGGACTGTAACAGTCATTGAATGTAACGAATTTCCCGTTACTACGAAACAGTGTGTTACTTTTATAAGTTTACCCCTGAAACCCTTGGGGCGCAAAGAAGGTAACAAGGTAACATCTTTTTTCTATTAAATTAAAAAATAGAGAAGTAGAGAGTAAATATACCACCTATCCCGCCTAAATGCGTCATGTGGCTCGCGCGCGTGCGCGTGCGCGCGTATATAGCAATTCGCAAGGGAGGCTGAGCGAATGAAAGAAAGCAAGATCGAGTCCCGCCTGGTCCAGATGGTACGAGAACGCGGCGGACTGTGTTATAAATTCGTTTCACCGGGAAATCCCGGCGTGCCAGACCGCATTGTCATCACGCCCGGCGGCCGCACGGTGTATGTAGAACTGAAGACTGAGATTGGGCGGCTGGCGGCCATCCAGCAATGGCAGCTTGAAGAGATGCGAAAGCGCGGCGCAGATGTCCGTGTACTGAAAGGGCTGGAGCAGGTTAAAGCATTCGTGGAGGAGGTATTTTCAGCATGAAGTTTGAACCGCACCCCTACCAGGCCTATGCAATCGGCAGGGTCGTGTCTGATCCATTTGTGGCGCTGTTCCTGGAGCCTGGTCTGGGCAAGACCGTGATCACCTTGACGGCGATCAAGGAACTGAAGTTTAATCGCTGGTCAGTCTCCCGGCCATTGGTGGTGGCGCCGAAAAAAGTGGCAGAGGCTACTTGGGCATCGGAAGCGGCAAAGTGGGATCATCTGAGGGAGCTGAAGGTCATCCCGATCCTCGGAACAGAAAAGCAACGGGTCAATGCACTGTTTACCCCCGGTGATATCTGGGTGATCAATCGTGAAAACCTTCCGTGGCTGGCCGACTACTGCCGAAACAACTGGCCCTTCGACATGGTGGTCTTGGATGAGAGCACCAGCTTTAAAAATTCCAGAGCAAAGCGGTTCCTGGCCCTGAAGCGCGTCCGGCAACGGATCACAAGGATGGTGGAATTGACCGGCACACCATCGCCGAATGGGATGGAGGATCTTTATGCGCAGATCTATCTGCTGGACGGCGGAGCCAGGCTGGGGCGCACATTGACTTCCTTCCGGGAGAATTTTATGTCTCAGGATCGCGCCCATCCTGGCCAGCAGTATCGGACCTATTCACTCCTGCCGGGTGCCGATCAGAGGATCCGGGATGCGATCTCAGACATATGCATCAGCATGAAGGCAGAGGACTACTTGACCTTGCCTGATTACATAGAGGACATCGTGCCTGTAGCACTGGATGCCGCAGCCAAAAAATCTTATCAGAAGCTGGAGCGCGAGATGTTGCTTCAGGTGGATACCGAGACCGTCACCGCCGGAACTGCCGCAACACTGAATGGGAAGCTGCTTCAATTGTGCGGCGGCGCGGTTTATGCAAATGATGGAGGTGTCGCCGAGGTCCATACCTGCAAGATCGATGCCTTCTTGGAACTGATCGAGCAGTTGAATGGTGAGCACGCGCTGGTCTTCTTCTGGTACAAGCATGAGCGGGAGCGGATCATCCAGGCTCTGGCCGGCCGCGGCCTCCGCGTCCGGACTTACGAGGGCCCTGACGATGAACAGGCCTGGAACGCCGGAGAGGTTGATGTGCTGTTGGCGCATCCCGTCAGTTGCGGATATGGCCTAAACCTCCAGGCCGGCGGACATCACAGTATCTGGTACACCCTTCCGAACTGGGCCTTGGAGATCTTCCAGCAGGCGAATAAGCGACTGCACCGGCAGGGACAGAGCCATCCGGTCATTTCCCATCTGCTGATCGTTCAGGGCGGTGTGGATGAAGATGTTTTGGCTTCCTTGCAATCAAAGGGGGATGGCCAGGAAGCACTTATGCAGGCACTGAAGGCAAGAATCGAGAAGGCAAGGAGGGCGGCATGAGTGATCTGAAGGAAATGGCCCAGGAGTATAAAATCGCCGCGGCTAAGCTGGCCATGTCCATCGAGCGCCATAAAGCGGCAGGGGATCTGTCCCGCGCCGAAATGAACCAGCTCAACCGCGCACTTCGAGAAACGCGCGAGGTTGGCCACCTCTTGTCCGGGTACTATGAAGGCCCTCGGACAGCGCATGGAATTACATTGCTGGGGCTGAAACCTCGGAGAACGCGGGATGACCATTGAAGAACTGCGGGCCAGGAAGATAGAACTACTGGCACGAAAGAAATATGAATTAGATCTCCAGGAAAAAGGTCAAGGCGATAATTTCAACCTGTTCATGATCAACGAGGAACTGCTGGATGTCAGCGCGAAGTTGCGGGCGCTTACGCCCTCGTGCCGTGTGGGGTCCAACAGAGTCACACATTCAGCCTATATCCAAGACCGGCAGCAATTCCTTGACTGGCTGCAGCAGGATTCTGAAGAGGACACGGATGTAGCTAAAACGCAGATGCGGCGGATCCTTCGCGGGGGGATGGACTCTATCTCCAGCAGACAGCGAGAGATCCTGCTCCTATGGAGTGATGGCCTTCGTGGAACGGAAATCGCCGAGAAGCTCGGAGTCGATAAAACAACGGTCTCCAGAACATTGAAACGGGCAAAGGCAAATGTGAAACGGATCACAGAAACCCGTTTGGCCGTGGAGCAGTTACGAGATGATAATCGTCTGGATATGTCCGACCCCGAAGTTTCCAAACTGCTGATGTCTACATTGACGGTACACCAGGCCGTCTGCTTTTACCTGTACTATTCTGAACGGCTATCAATCCGGGATGTCGGGAAACTCCTTCAGGTGGATCATTCCACGATCTTGCGGACGATCCAGCGGGCAGTGGCCCGCATCCGCGATGCGCTGGGCGGGCAGATTGACATACTGGACAATGCGGAGGAATTGGATAACCTGGTCTTTGCCATTTACCGGGGCCTTTGTGAACGCGGAGAGGAACTGCCGCCAGAAGTCCAAAAGCGTCTGAGGCGAACTCCGTCTGCGGGATACCTGAACCGCGGGAGGCCTCCTGGCGGAAAAAATCTGATTTCAATTCGTCATCCTGAAATCCAGATTCATGCCAATATCGAGGGGTACGGTCCAGGTCGACTACTTCAGGCCCTGCGGGACCGATATCGGAATCTGATGTCCGACTGCGTCAATAATGGGCGTGGCTGGTCAAATCCGATCGTTCGCTGGCTTGTGAAAGTATTTCGGACGGTGACGAAACCAAGAAAGCTTTAATGGGAGGGGGACGGAATGATGGCGCAGAGTGATGATTTTCCCCAGCGGCTCCGTTTCCTGCGGGAGAGGAAGCAACTGAGCCGGCGCGCACTTGCTGAATTGTGCGGGCTCAGCAAGAACATGATCAGCATGTATGAGCGGGGAGAAAAAATCCCATCCGTTGAGGTCCTTATCATTCTGGCCGATTTCTTTGGCGTCACAACAGACTATCTCCTCGGCCGAAAAAAATATTTTTAGAGTGCCCACCCACGGTGGGCACGGCGGTGAAAAACTGTGGTATAGTCGTAGTGGACACCTCCTTTCTTGCCGCCCGGCTCCGAGGCGGTATGAGTATCGGGCTTGCGTATTTTTGAACATTGAGTGGTGGTGATATGCCGAATGCACAGAATCTTATACCAAACTCCGAGCGAACCCCGGAAGAGCTTCGGGAGATCGCGGCCGCAGGTGGTCGGGCATCTGGTGTGGCACGCAGGCGAAAGCGCAGTCTGAAGGAGGCGGCCGATCTTTATCTGTCACTGCCAGTAGCTGACCGGCGGCGCTGGAATAAAATCGCCCGCCGGCATGTGGATCCCGAAGATGTGGATAATCAGATGGCCATGATCATTGGGCTGGTAGAGGCGGCCACAAAAGGCGATGCCCGCGCCGCCAAGGTCATAGTGGATCTTCTGGGGGACACTCCCAGTGAAGACGGCGGGGGTGTGCAAATCATTGACGACCTATAGACTCTCTGAACTGGTCTCCCCCGCATTCGTTGACTCTCATAAAGCTGTAAAAGCTGGGGAGATCAACGAACTCATTGAGAAAGGCGGCCGCGGCTCGGCGAAATCCAGTTACCTTTCCATTGAACTGGTCCTCGAACTGCTCAAGCATCCCGAATGTCACGCCGTCGTGATGCGCAAGATCGCCAACACACTCCGGACATCCGTGTATGCGCAGGTGTGCTGGGCAATTTCAGTGCTTGGGTTGACCAAGCGGTTCCGCTGCACAGTCAGCCCCATGGAATGCACCTACATAGAGACCGGGCAGAAGATCCTGTTCTTTGGCATGGACGATCCGGGGAAGTTGAAATCTATAAAACTCCCTTTCGGTTATATCGGGCTCGCCTGGTTCGAAGAGTTGGACCAGTTTGATGGCCCGGAGCAGATCCGGAATGTCGAGCAGTCGCTCTTCCGCGGCGGCGCCTATTCCATGTGCTTCAAATCCTTCAACCCGCCGGCGATGGCCCGCAACTGGGCAAATCGGTATGTCTTAGAGAAAAAGCCGGGAAAGATGGTCCACCACAGCACCTACCTGACCACCCCGGCCGATTGGCTGGGCCCGCGCTTCCTGGCTGATGCCGAGCACTTGAAGGAGACAAACCCTACCGGATACCGCCATGAGTACGGCGGCGAGGTCGTGGGGAGCGGCACGCAAGTGTTTGAAAACCTGGTGCTTCGGGCGATCAAGGATGACGAGATCAAACAGTTCGACCGGGTCACCAATGGCGTGGATTGGGGCTGGTATCCGGATCCCTGGGCCTGGAACCGTATGCACTATGATTCCGGACGGAAGACGCTCTATCTGTTTGATGAACTAACGCGGCTGCGCACCAGCAATGCTGAGACGGCGAAATTGATCCAAAGCAGGATCCCTGAGGGGGAGCGGATCATCGCGGACAGTGCTGAAGAAAAGTCTGTCAGCGATTATAAAAGCTATGGCTTGTCCTGCCGCGGAGCCGATAAGGGCCCCGGAAGTGTGAACTACTCTATGAAGTGGCTCCAGTCTCTGCGGGCGATCGTCATAGATCCAGACAGGTGCCCAGACACGGCGCGTGAGTTCTCGGAATACGAGTACGAGCGGGATGACAAAACCGGGGAAGTCATAGCTGGCTACCCAGACGCCGCGAACCATCACATTGACGCCGTGCGCTACGGCACCAACAGGATTTGGAAAAGGAGAGGGCAGTAATATGTCGAAATTCAAACGGTGGCTGTATGATCGCTTTCTCCCCGCTTGGTGCCGAGAGGACCTCCTGGAAGCCAACGCAAAACTCAGTGCTAAGGTCCAGGAACAGCGGCGCGAGATCGAGCGCCTCAGGGCCTACATCGACGGCCTTCAGGATGCTACACGCCGGCCGCCGCGCATCGTGATCAACTGCAAGGAGGTATCTAAATCGTGAGCATTATCTCCGCCCTGTTTGAGAGCGGGAAAGTATATAATTTCGAACAGGCATTCGGCGTTAAAGACATTACGACGCCGGCGATGCGGGAGGCCATCAAGGATTGGGCTTTGCTGTACTATCAGACTGCCCCGACCAAAGAGGAAGATCCTTGCCAGCGGATCCCAGTGGCCATTGTGTCGAAGCTGACCAAAACGACCTTCTCTGAGTATAATGCGGTCCCGGCAAAGAGCGGCGCGGAGTATGTCGCCGCTATACTTGCCGCGCTGGACAAGGTGAAGGGAAAGGCGATGCAGCAGGCCCTTATAGGTGGGCAGTGCTTCCTCAAGCCGATCTTCGGGGAGAGCGGCTTGTCCTTTTCCGTGATCTCCCGCGGCAACTATGCGACTCTGGGCCGGGACGAGCAGGACATAGTGACCGATGTGGGGACGGCTGAGCGCACCATTGAAGGCCGGGCCTACTACACTTTGCTGGAGCGCCGCCGGGTAGTCAAAGGCCGCTTGACCATTGAGAGCCGGCTTTATCGCTCGGAGACAGAGCAGGTACTTGGGTATCCAGTCCCACTTTCCAGCTTGGAGAAGTATGCCTCTCTGGTCCCTGAACTGACATATCCGGAGGCAATTGGATCTTTGGGCCTGATCCCGCTCCGCACTCCGCAGGAGAATACGGTAGACGGAAGTCCAGACCCTGTCAGCGTGTATGCGCCGGCGGCAGGCCTGATCCATAATATCAACCGAAACGAGGCCCAGATCAACCAGGAGTTCGAGAACGCAAGATCCCGGATCATCGCGTCAGCTGATATGCTGAAGACCGGTCCTGACGGCCGCAAGCAGCTGAAGGACGACCTGTTCACTGGGCTCGAAGACGACCCCGATGCTGTGGGGATCACCATTTTTTCACCCACGCTGCGCGAGCAGTCCTTCCTGGCCAGAAAGACTGAGTATCTTCGGAATGTGGAAAGTCTGATCGGGCTGAAGCGCGGATTGCTCTCTGAAGTGGAGGCGGCCGAGCGCACCGCCACGGAAGTGACTTCCAGCGCCGGCGACTATAACCTGACGATCATCGACTTCCAGCAGATGTGGGAAAGCGCCGTTCGAGAGGCCGTCCGGGTGTGTGGTATCCTTGGGCGGATCTACAAGGTCTATTCCGGCCCTCAGATCGATCCGGAGCGCGATGTGGCGATCAGCTGGGGGAACGGCGTTCTCTATGACGAAGACCAGACTTGGCTCGACTACAAGGATATGGCGACCCGTGGCTGGCTTAAACCGGAAATCGCGGTCGGGTGGTATTTTGATATGCCAACAGAAACCCCCGCTGATCTTGAGAAGGTGCGGAACAAGTATATGCCTGATGTAGATCAGCTGACGGCGGAAGGCGGCCTGTAATGCTGACGCCGGAGCAGATTGAGGGCTTCCGGATCGCCGCCGGCCGGCTGATGGATCCTATCCATGACTTCCTGCTTCGGGACATCGCTCGTAGGATCCAGGATGCCGGAAATTTGACCAGCACAGCGGCTTATGACGCTTGGCGTGCAGAATGGCTTGGTAAAGGGCGTCGAGATCTTGAAAAGGAACTGGCTGAACTCCTGGGCGTGTCCAGGCAGAATGCCCGAAAACTTCTTCGGACCGCGGGAAAATATGGATACGACTTGACGCTTGCCAAGCGGCGCGGACATCAAGTGCCCTTTGAGGATAATCTTCCCATACAGCAGATTATCGAAGCCGCCGTCGAACTTGCAGACCAGGAATTGAAAAATATCACCCAAACCCGTGCTATCCAGATGATGGACCCGTATGGCCAGTATCAGGCCTTGCCGCAGGCATATCAAGCCTGTACTGACTTTGCCTTTCAGCAGGTGTTTTCTGGGGCATTGGACTACAACACCGCGATCCGCCAGGCCTGCGCCGGGATCGCCCGGCACGGCGTCAGCGTAGCGTATGAAAGCGGCGTGCATACTACCATCGAGGCCGCAGTGCGCAGAAACATTATGGGCGGCTTGGGCTTGATGGTAGAACAGATCCAGAGCGAGAACTATGTGTCGCTTGGATGCACAGGGTGGGAGATCTCCGCACACGCCAACAGTGCCCCCGACCATGAGCCGTTCCAAGGAAAGCAATATTCTGACGCCGAGTATCAAGCCTTGAATAACAGCCTCCGGCGCCGGATCAGCACCCTGAACTGCGGGCACATCGCTTTCCCTATCGTGCTGGGCGTAGACCAGCCCCAGTACACCAATGCTGAATTGGAAAGGCTGCGTCAAGAGAATGAGAAAGGCGTAGACTTCGATGGCCAGCACTACACCGGCTACGAAGCGACACAGCATCAGCGAAAAATCGAGAGGGCCATCCGGCGCCAGAAGCGCAAGGTCCTTTTAGCCGCTCCGGAGGACGCGGACATCGAACGCGCTCGCCTGCTTCGACTCCGCCAGGAATATGATCGCTTTTCAAAGGGCGTAGGGCTCAGGACCGAGGATGAGCGTCTGGAGGCGTCTGGCTTCAACTGGAAGGAATGGAAACAGGCTGAAGACGGCACAAAGCGTATTGAAAATCTCGCCAATGAGATGTATGATACGGGTAGTGTGGCCGGCAACCTGGACGCCTGGCTCCGGGATCAACCTATCCGCCGGCAGATCCAGTCAGAGGACACTGTCACTGATATTGTTCCCGGCCAGTTCCGCAAGCATGTTTATGGGACTCTTGAGTATGAGCAGTATGCTGAAAAGCTGGCTGCCGCCGGCAGATATGGGCCAAGCCGACTGACCATAACGCTGGAGGAAGCTCAGGCCCTGGTGGACCGATACCGAGGCACCGGGATCCTGGCCCGTCGGAAGGATGGGACCTGGCTGAAGCAGGAATGGATCACTACCTGCCCTGACCGGGTTGGCATTGTGGTAAATGATCTCACTGGCGACGAGGCCTATACTACGACTTTCAAGATACATTACCGGAAAGACGGGACTCACATCGTCCCTGACTATCCAAGCAGAAAAGGCAAGAAGGGTGCGTCATGAGTTACACTGAAAAAGAACTTTTCGATTATATGGACTCCCGCCGGCCAGTTCGCGTCGAGTGCACTGACGGAGCGGTTTTTATTGGTCCATGCTGGGCTTATGGCGCTACAGTCAGTGAAGAAGAGTTTGGTATGGCCGAGCCGCTGCTGGATGTCGGCGGTACGACTCTGCGCATCAGTGATATTGAGAAAATCGAATTCGTAGACTGAGGATAGACGGTGGGAGGCCATATGACGGAACAGGTGATCAAAGCTATCGAGAGCATCCTGGCAAAAGACGACCGCGTGGAGTTGATCCCCATGCCGGGCGGGGGAGTAAAAGTCATCCGCATCCGTCGGGAGCCTGTAAAAATCAAATCATGACCTCGCTCTAAGTGGTGAGCGGGAAGAGCTGAGTGGAGCTGATAGGAGAGATCCTGTCGGCTCCCTTTTTTGTTGATTTCAGGTTGTTCCTGTTTTCAAGTTAATTCGCCGCGCCCGGGCGTAATGCAGGGCGGCCGCCAGGGGGCGCGACCCCCGTACAAAAAAGCGTAGCGGAGAGAGGAGAAACAGATGAAGCGAGAATTCCTTGAGAATCTGAAAGTCGGAGACCAGCCGCTCTCCAAAGAAGTGATCGACGCGATCATGGGCGAGAACGGCAGGGATATCGAAGCGGCCAAGAAGCCCTTCGCGGACTACGAAAGCATCAAAGAGCAGCTACAGACTGCCAAGGATGGCCTGAAGAAGTTCGAGGGCGTCGATGTGGCCCAACTCCAAGGGGAGATCACCAAACTCCAGGGCCAGCTTACCGACAAGGATAAGGAGTGGCAGGCAAAGCTGGATACTATGGCCTTTGAGGGGAAGGTCAAAGACGCCATCACTGCCGCGCACGGCAGATCGGCGAAAGCGATCTCGGCCCTTCTGGATTTGGATACTCTCAAAGCGTCCAAAAATCAGGATGCAGACCTCAAGGCCGCTCTTGAGAATCTGAAGAAGGAAAGCGCCTATCTGTTTGAGGATGAAGGCACACCGCCCCCCTATGCCGGCGGCACGGGGAAGAATCCTCCCTCTGGTAAGTACGACACTGAGACCGCCAAAATTATGGCGGCCGCCGGGCTTGATCCTGAGAAGGATTGAGCCATTTGATGAAAGGAGACCAGTAAATGGCAAACGCTATTACTCTCGCAAAGACTTTTGTCCCCATTCTGGACAAGATCTACAAAGTCGCGTCCGTGACCTCCGTTCTGGACGGCAATCCCGAACTCGTGCGGCAGGGCGCCAACTACAACGAGCTGATCATCCCCAAGATCTCCATGCAGGGCCTGGGCGACTACTCCCGCAATGGTGGGTATGTCAAGGGCGATGTGACCCTGACCAACGAGACGGTGAAGTGTAACTTCGACCGCGGCCGTATGTTCCAGGTGGACAACATGGATAACCTGGAGACTGCCGGCATCGCGTTTGGCCAGCTCGCCGGTGAGTTCCTCCGGACTAAGGTCGCTCCGGAGATCGACGCCTTCCGGTTCGCTACCTATGCCGGTACTTCTGGCATTTCCAAGATCTCTGCCGGGGCCACTCTTTCCACCGGTGCGGATGTCATTGCGGCCATCCGTGCTGGTATGAGCAAGATGGACGAGGACGAGGTTGACGCCAACAACCGCTATCTGTTCATTACGCCCACCCTGTACGGCCTGATCGAGGATATGGACACCACGAAGAGCAAGGAAGTTCTGAAGAACTTTGCCGGCATTCAGAAGGTGCCCCAGACCCGGTTCTATACCGCCATCGATCAGTACGACGGTTCCACCACCGGCGAGGAGGCTGGCGGTTACATTAAGACCGCAACCACCGGTGCGGACATCAACTTCATGATCATCGAGAAGTCCGCCGTCATCCAGTTCCCCAAGCACATCGCGCCCAAGATCATCACTCCTGATGTCAACCAGGACGCGGATGCCTATAAGTTCGGGTACCGCAATGTGGGTATTGCGGATGCCTACGAGAACAAAGTCGCAGGCATCTATCTGCACCACAAGGCCGCGAGCACTTAAGGAGGCCGCCAATGAGAACTATCGGACTGATTTTCCCCAGCAGGGTCCCCGATGAAAAGTATGTTTGCCCTGCTTGTGGCAAGGAGTACAAGAGCGAGGCGGCTCTCTCCAAGCACCTGCAGGAGAAGCATCCCAACACCGAAGGTCCCAAGACGGAACAGGAAGCTACGGAATAAGAGGGGGCGCCGCCATGGTCACTTATGAATTCTATACTGCCGAATACCACGGCGGCGCCATCTCCTCCGCGGAGTGGCCTGAGGTGGAGGCGCGGGCATCTGCCCAGCTCCGCCGGTATAAGAGGATCTACACTGTGTCCGCTCCGGAGCCGGGTGCAGAGGACATGGCCATCTGCGCTATGGCTGAAGCACTTCACGGTTTTGACCTGGCTCTTAACGGCGACGGCGGGCCGATTCAGTCGGCGTCCGTGGGGAGTGTTTCTACCAGCTACGGTACGAACATAGGCACCGCGATAGATCTATCCGAAAAAGGGCAATCGAAGACCTTGTACCGGGCCGCCTCCCTCTACCTCGATATTTATCGGGGGGTGGGCGGATGATCCCGATCAGGCGCCGCAGTTGCCCTGTCAGTTATCGCCTATGTAATCAGACGGTAACGGTGTACCACTGGGACGGAAAATCCACCTACACGCGCAGGGTCTTCAAAAATGCCTTCCTGGACTTCAAGAAAACTCAGAATGTGGACAAAACCGGCAGTACTGAGGCAAACAGCTTTCTCCTCGTGATCCCAGGGCCTGAAATACCGGTGGCCGTGGGGGACAAGGTGCAGCTGGGCGAAGGGCCGGAGATCACGACTCGTGAGGCCTGGGCCGCCCTGGTGCCCGTCACCACGCCAGGCCTGGTCGTGGTGAAATATGTGGATCCAAAGTACTTCAACGGCGTAGTCATCCACACGGAAGCGGGGGGCTGAGATGTCTATTGTCGGTACCATCAAAGTCAACACCAGGCCCGTAGCGGAGATCATGCGCAGGAAGGGCCTCGACCGGAGCGGAGATGTGCAGCAGTTCCACACGGCAAATGTCCTTCGCCGGATCACGAAGTATATGCCGTACAGGACCGGGGCCACGATAAAACTGACTGTAGCGCAGTCCCCGGTCAGACGCCCGGAGATCAACACCTTTACGAGATACGCCAGGTATCTGCATGAGGGCAAAATAATGGTGAATGCGGCTACCGGGAAAGGTCCTGCCGTGATCCCCGGCGTGGGACCGCGGTGGCCCAGGGGTGCCCAGCTGAAGGCCACAGATCGTCCGCTGACCTATACGGCCTCCAAGAACCCGGAGGCAGGCCCTTTCTGGGGGCGCCGCCTCATGGCCAAGGAAGGACGGGCCATGCTTGAAGATCTCAAGAGATACATCAGAAGGAGGCCCGATAGCAGATGACGGCTCTGGAGCAAGTAAAGAAGTGGCTGGCTACTTTCCCGCAATTTGATATCCTCACGAATTTTCGTGTGGACTATACCGACAAAGTTCCTGGTACCGGCGGGATCCTGCCCGACGGACTTGTAGAGGTCTCGCGCCGGCGGGACATCACCGGCTGCACCACCGTGACAAACCAGTATAACTTCGCGCTGTACTATGTGTTTGAAAAAGCCCCAGGGGACGAGGAAGGCGCCGAGGCCAATGCCGACTGGATTGTAGATCTTCAGGAGTGGGCACAAGCGCAGTCGGTCTCCGGTATCGCGCCGATCTTCGGTGATGACCCGCGCTCAGAGCGTATCACGGCCCAAAACGGAACGCTCTACCAGGCGGATGAAGAGGGCACAGCTGTTTATGTTGTGCAGTTATCCGTGCAATTCGTTCGAGTTTTCAAGGAGGAAAATAAATGGCTGATTTAACTTTCAACACCACGGCCGGCCAGGTTGTAGACCGCAAACTGCTGATCCTGTATCTGAACACGGGAGACGCTGACGAGCCGGTGTGGAGCCCTATCGGAAAGCGCGTTGAGGAGAGCTCGATGGAGTATGACTTCAACGAGGAGAGCAAGACCGATATTTTCGGCGAGGTCTATACGACGCTGAACAAGCCCATTGTCACGCAGACTTTCGAGCCCTGTGAACTGGACGCCGGAGACAAGGCACAGGTAAAAATCTGGAATCAGTCTATCCGGGACCAGGATGTGGCGGCTATGGCCAACAACGATCTGCTGGTCGTACATGCTTACGCCGGCACCGCTGATACCGCCGTTTTCGCTGAGCGGTATGCGTCTTGCCTGGTAAAGCCGGCGTCTTTAGGTGGGAGCGCCAATGTGGGTATGCCGCTGGATATCACCTTCGGAGGAACCCGCACCAAGGGAACGGCCGCTATTTCCGGCACTGGCGTGGTCTTCACGCCTGAAACCGCATAATAGGAGGTCCGATTTATGAATGCGCTGAAGTTTTCGACCGGAGTAAAAACTTTTTCGGTCAATGATGGTGCTGCGGAGATCTCCTATAATCCCACCGATGTGAATTTCGTCTCCAGCCTGTACGACTTCTTCGTCTCCTGTGCGGAGAAGTATGAGGCGGATAAGGACAAGAAGTTCACAGACAACACCGCGTTCTTCGAGTATGCCAAGCAGAGGGACGCCGATGTCTGTGCCGGCATCGATAATCTCTTCGGAAGCGGCACCGCTGCAGCTCTGTTCCAGGGGATCAGCACCTACGCGATGGCGGAGGGCCTGCCCCTGTGGACCAATTTCCTCCTCGCGGTAATCGATACGGTTCCGGAGGAGATGTCGAAACAGGTAAAATCCTCTCGTCCGCGGGTGGAAAAGTACCTGAAGAAATACCATCGTTGAGGAGGAACGATATGGAGTACTCTCTTCCAAAAACTGCATATGTGGCTGGACGGGAGTACTCCATTCGTTCTGACTACCGGGCCATCCTGGATATTTGCGTTGCGCTTGTGGATCCCGAACTCACTGGAGAAGAGAGGGCGGAAGTCATGCTCCGCATATTCTATCCGGACTTTGAGGACATACCAGCGGACGCCTATCAGGAGGCCATAGAACAGTGCATCTGGTTCATCAACTGCGGATCAGATGAAAGAAATCAGCGCCCCGCCCCCAAGCTGATGGATTGGGAGCAGGACTTCAAATATATCGTGGCCCCAATAAATCGGGTCATCGGAACAGAAATTCGGGAGTTGAAGTATCTCCATTGGTGGACTTTCATCTCTGCGTACTACGAAATCGGGGACTGCCTTTTCGCGCAGATCGTCCGTATCCGGTTGTTGAAAGCCAAAGGCAAGCCCCTGGATAAGGCTGACCGGGAGTGGTATCAAAATAACCGGGACCTTGTTGACATCAAGACCCCGTTCACTGAAGCAGAAAACGCAGTGATCGATGCATGGCTGGGCAAGAAGTGAGGTGACGCTCTGTGGCTGACGGTTCTATTACCTACAGCACCAAATTGGATAATGCGGACCTGGAAAAAGATCTTGCGGCGGCGAATAAAAAAGTCGAGCGGCTGGAGGCGCAGATTCAAAAATCGTCCAACAAGCGCCTCCCGATCGCCAAGCAGGTCGCTGACCTCGGTGCTCAGCTGGATGCGGCAAAGGCAAAACTGGCCGCCCTGCAGGACGAGTCACAGCGCGTAGCTACGGCCCTGTCCGGCTCAAACATCAATGACCCCGCCAGCATATCCGCTTATACGGACGCCGCAGCGCGACAGGCCGGCGTCACAAAGGAACTCTCCTCCCAGCAGAAAGTCGTTGACTCCCTCCAGCAGAAATTTGACCGCGCCGCGGATCGTATGGACGCTATCGACGCAGAGACAAAGCGGCTGAATGAGGAACTGGCCACGGCAAAGGACCGGGCCGGCGCGCTCGCGACGGAATTGGCCAAACCCGCCAGCGCCAGTGCCCAGGCTTCGGCCGCGATGGGGAAGGCAGTCGATCGGGCGCAGAAGTCCGTCCAGCGATTCGGGATGCGGCTCCGCGAGGTGATGCGCAGCGCACTCATTTTCACTCTGATCTCCCAGGGGTTTGCGGCGCTGAGAAAGACCATGGGGAACCTGATCAGCACAAACCGGGAGGCGTCCACCGCTCTGGCTCAGCTCCGCGCCGCGCTTTATACGCTCGCACAGCCTATTCTTCAGGTGATAATTCCCGCCTTTACAGCATTTCTGAACATTCTCACCAGAATCGTTACCGCGATCGCCGGATTTCTTTCGATGCTGTTTGGCGGCACGATAGAGCAGTCGAAAGATGCCGCTGAGGGCCTCTATGACGAGGCGGCCGCTATTGAGGCGACAGGATCAGCCGCAAAGGGCGCTTCCAAGTCTCTGGCGAGTTTTGACCAAATCAATAAGCTGTCCAGCAACGCCTCCAGCGCCGGTGGTGGAGGGGCGGCGGCCACTGCGCCCGATTTTTCTTTTGACACTTCCAATATGGAGCAGGACTTCGACAAACTGCTTAATTGGATAAAGTTGATTGGCGCCGCACTGCTGGCGTGGAAACTCTCTGACTCTTTCCTTGGCGGCCTGAAGATGTTTGTCGGTCTGCTGGTGGCCATTACAGGCGCCATCGAACTGGTCAAAGGCGCCTGGGACGCGTGGCAGAACGGAGTCAATCTGGACAACTTCCTTCAGATGTTGAGCGGCGGAGCCATGCTCGCCGCTGGACTTGGTATCGCTTTCGGCAAAGTGGGAGCCGCGATCGGCCTCATTGTATCCGGGCTCACAATGTTCGTGACCGGAATACAAGACGCGCTGAAGGTCGGCTGGACCTTTGAGAATATGCTTACTACCGTCTCCGGCCTTTTGATGGGCGGCCTCGGTATCTCGTTGCTGACTGGCTCCTGGATCCCGCTCCTTGTAGCGGCGATCGCCAGCCTGCTCCTGGTATTCACCAACGCATTTGGCCAGGGGCAACTGATGCTGGACGGGATCAAAACTCTGCTTCAGGGGTTCCTGGACTTTTTCAAGGGCATCTTCACCATGGACCTGTCCCTCACCCTCCAGGGGCTTCAGTTGATGATTCAGGGCCTTCAGATGATCATCCAGTCGATCTTGCTGGCGCTGCAGAACGCGATCAACTCTTTCCTGACTTGGCTGGACGAGATCACCCAGGGCAAGATCTCCGGGCTGATTGAATGGATCCGGTCATTTGTAAACGACTTTATCGCGACGATACTCCAGGTGCTGGATGGGCTGGCCTCCTCAATTACTCAGATACTTTCTGGGGTCATTACTTTCATCTCCGGCGTTTTTACCGCGGACTGGACGCGTGCATGGAATGGAATTACAGAGGTGTTCCGCGGCATCTGGAACACGATCGTGACCCTGCTGGAGGGCGGTATCAACTTCATCATCGACGGTATCAACGCCTTCATTCGGGCGGTCAATGCCGCTTTTGATGTCATCCGGTCTCTTTTGGGTTTCCCGCCCCCGATCAGCGAGATCGCGCCGGTGAAGTTGCCGCGGCTGGCCAAAGGCGCGGTCATCCCGCCCAACAGGGAATTCCTGGCGGTCCTCGGTGACCAGAAGAGCGGCACAAACATTGAAACGCCTTTGGCCACTATGGTGCAAGCCTTTAAGCAAGCGCTGTCGGAAGGCGGATATGGAGGCAACAGTGAGGCCTATCTGGTGTTGGACGGTGAAGTGCTGGGAAAGATCGTCTATCGCTTGAACAAGGCCGAGTCAAACCGTGTTGGTGTCAATCTGGTGGAGGAGTGATATGAGTTACATCAAATTGAATGGAAGAGAGTTCGACGCGGATGTGGCCATCTCTTCCTACAATCGAAATTTCAGCGTACTGGATGGAGAGAACGCCGGTCGCGCCTTAGCAGGGCGCATGGTCAGGGATATTATTGGAACCTACATCGGCCACAAGATCCGCGTGTTTCGCCGCGGTGATAACTACGCCGGCTTGGACGAATTCTGGGACTATCTTGTCGAGCACTCCGTTGATGACAGCGTCATGCTGGAGGCGGCCGACGGTCAAACTACTATATCCTATGAGGCCTACTACACAACCGGATCCCAGGATATAGAGATGGTCGTCAACGGCGTGAATTACTGGGGCGAGATTGAGATCAACTTCGTGCCCATGGACGCGCAGGTGAAGCCATGAGTAAGACGACCCTGCTTTATAAAGACATCGCCCCCGGCGCCGACACGGACGCAGCAGTTTCCGCGCCTTCTTCTCAAGGCTTCACCGATCCTACGCAATTGCCATTTGGGACATCGGAAGCGCCAGCCCTTACCTGTGAACTAAATCAATGGGGGCTTGACGGGACCTTCATTCTCGCCGAAGAGATAGAGCCGGCCTTCTGGTCCACCGAAATGAGCGGGGCGGACGGCTCCTTCGCTTCAGGACAGGAGCCCGTCATTACCATAGTGTTCGACGAGCAATACTCCTCCGTGGGTATATCGTTCCGATTTGATACGCCCACGGGCGGATTTTGTTCGGCTCTCAATATCAAGTGGTATCAGCAGGATGTTTTGCGGGAAGACGCCGACTTCACTCCCGATGCGGTCGAGTACTTCTGCCAAAAGAAGGTCACCAGCTATGACAAGCTGGTGATCACGATCAAAAAGACGAACCTGCCTTATCGGTACGCCAAGATCGACCACATTATTTTCGGCTTGCACCGGTCCTTCGGGATGTCTGAATTGCGGTCCGCTTCGGCCGTCAATGAGATGAACCTTATCTCCACAGAACTCCCCAGCTCCACGCTGAACTGGACGCTGGACAGCCGGGAAGATGTTGATTTCATGTTCCAGTTAAAGCAGCCGGTGGAGATCAGCAACGATGACAGACTGATCGGCGTGTACTATGTATCCTCCTACAGCAGGAAATCACGCCGGATCTACCCCATCACCTGTTGTGATGCTATTGGTGTTTTGGGAGATATCCCCTTTGGCGGAGGCGTATATACCGCCGCGAGCGCCAAAGCCCTGGTCGTAGAATTGGCGTCGCCTTTCGAAGTAGAGTTCGATGCCGATGTCCAGGATATGCAATTGACCGGCATCATCAAATCCGGGACCCGCCGGTCCGCCCTTCAGCAGGTCCTGTTTGCCTGGGGAGAATGCGCTTCCACGGACGGACGGGCGTCGATCCGGATCTTCACTCCGGGTGTCGAGCCGAAAGTAATATCTGCAAATCAGACTTTCCTGGGGACGACAGTAAATACAGATGCAATCGTGACCCAGGTCCAAGTCGTGGCCCACACATACACGGCCTCCACCAATGGTACCGTGACTATCAATGGCACGAAGTATGAGGACACGGAGGAGATCTTCTCAGTGTCCAACCCAGATGTCACGGCAACTGATAAACAGAACATAAAGAAAATCTCCGACGCCACACTGGTTTCTCCCGCGATCGCGCAGGCCGTGGCACAACGCGTCTATGAATACTATTCGCGCCGGAATACCAATAAGGCCAAAATCGTTTATAACGGCGAGAAACTTGGCGATTGCTTGACCATACCCAACAGCTGGGGCTCTGCGAACACCGGCAATCTCGCAAAAATGGAGATCAAGCTTTCCAACACTGTAGTGTATAGCAGTGAATCAAAGGGGGTTTAGCGCATGTCAGTTCTCGATACGCTTGTTTTCGACCGGACTGCTGCGGATGTCGAGCGCTGGCGGGCACTGCGCGAAAAAGGCTACAACGGCATGACTGAGGACGAGCGCGCGGAGTGGGCCGCCTGCGTGCGGGGGGCCTACAACGCCGCCGACCTCAATCGGGTAACGCAAGCCATGGAGTACCTGGTTAGCTTGTATCAGCAATATGAACGCCCTATTACTTATACCCCTATCAACATTACCCATGCGGATGGCACGACCAATACGATCTGGCAACTCACAGACAAACCGACCGATGAACAGCTGGCTCTGTTGCTGCAGAATCTGCTGGCTTTTTGGAAGGGTGTCGAAGATGCTTCGATGAATGTCGTCGAGGTATGGGCAAACACCCAGTTCGGCTATGTGGATCTTGATGCGCAGATCGTTTTGGGCGACTATGCTACCATGGCCAGCGCCCACGGCGTCCAGAGCATTGTGGTGAAGGTTCAGAGCAACGCAATTGAAAATATATCGCTTGCCGGGACAGGCTGGGTAATTCTGCAGGACGACGAAGGTATTGCCGCGCATTATATCAATCCGCATGGCCCTTTCCCGGATCTGCAGGATGCCTTGGACAGCCTGGTCTTCACCTGCACAGCAGAAGACGGTGCGGTCGATGCGACTGTACTGCTCTCAGCAGTTATGCGCAGTGGAGACACCATCTCGCTTGGCACGGGCAAAATCCACTGGTCCGCGATTATCAGCTGGGCGGCGCTGGAGAGTTATGCGTTGACCTGGGCGGATATTGAGGCGGCCAATATGACCTGGGATGATTTGGAGCACCTTCCTATGCCCAATGGGGGTGGTTCAGAGTGATCGATGAAGCCTATTCCCTCGACCTGCTTCCCGGCTCTCTGAAGAACCTGTCCTTTTCCGGTGCGAATTCTATTGAATCCAATCTACGCTATCTCATTCTTCAGTTCCCATATTTCAGCGCCTCGATTCGGAATGCCGCTCTCGGCAGTTATGGGTATTTAGAACTCACGGAAGCCGCCTGCGCGGGCGATGGCTTTGACATCAAATCCGCTATACGCATCGACAAGATCACTATCACGGTTTCCGGCGTGGATCTCTCTGCCCTCGACTTCCAGGGAGCCGGCTGGCTGGCGGAAGAGGAAGGGCAGTCCTCTCTCGTCGTGGTGTACCTCGCTGACTCTTACATGGACACCTCCGGCATACAATCTGCCCTTGATCAACTTTTCTTCACATCCAGCACGGATTTGGACGCATCGATTACGCTTCAGGTAAGCAATACCTCAGAAGGGGCATTCATGCCCCTTGGACCTGTCACCATGCGGTTCAGAAGTGGAGCGACATGGGCACTCATTGAAGGGAAAAATCTTACCTGGGGCGATATTGAAGAAGACGAAATGACTTGGGATGACCTAGAATCCCTAAAAAAGTGAAGGTGATAGTATGAGTTATTACGGAAAGAAGTGGCTGATCGGCGGACTCCCTACGGGGTTGATCATGCGTAGTACACCAGGCAATGGGCGCTATACGGTAGTCTTTGAACGGGAATTCGCTTCTCTGGAGGAAATCGAAGCCGTAAACTGGGCGCAACCTGCAATCGAATACATCGGAACCGGTAACGCCCCTCCGGGTCTGCCGGAAGGATACGGCTTTGAGGTGGCCGATATACAGTACCAGAATAACACCCGCTCCTATCATGTCATTCTGAAGACAGCGAGCCAGTACCTGGGCGATGTGACCGAGTACCAAGATCAAATCGCTGAACTGGAGAGCGAAGCGGCGGAAAAGGACAGCACTATTTCCAGCCAGGCATCTCAACTCCAAGAGCAGGCAGCTGCGCTTTCCCAGCAGACTGCTACGCTCCAGGAGCAAGCGAGTACCATCGCAGATCAGGCCGCCACAATCGCGGAGTTAGAGAGTTCAGGCGGTGGCGCGGCCATCACCTCCCAGCTGGAGAAGGCTTATACGGAGGGAGTTGAAAGCAATGGCTGAAATCGTGACCTTAGCCGCTGAAGAACTCAGGAAGCGTGGAAAAGCGGACGCCGCAGACTTGGCGGCCCGCGTCGTCGCCGGTGAGGTTACCGACGAGGAACTGCTGAACGAGCAGAAGAAAGTACCTACTTGGCGGCCTCGGGACTACACCCAGATCCCCGTGGGCACCCCCTACCAGTGGGAGGGGACGATCTACAAGCTGCTCCAGCAGCATGACGCCACCGGCAACGAGGATTGGGCGCCCCCCACGGTCCCCGCTTTGTGGGCAGCGGTATCCAAGCCCGGCGAGACTGGTACGATCGATAATCCAATCACGGCGGCCAAAGGGATGGAGTACACCTATGGCCTCTACTACCTGGACCCGGAGGACAGCAAGATCTATCTCTGTACCCGAACCGGTGAGGCGGAGGGCGGCAAGGTCATCCTCCAGTACCTGCCACACGAACTGATCGGGCAGTACTTTGAGGAGGCTGAGACAGATGCAGTCTAATACCACCCGGCGCTATGAGGTGATTCGCCAGTGATCCAGACTGATTTTGGGGCTCTCGTGGTGGCCTTTATCGTCGCTATGGGCGTCCCGTCCGCGCTCATGGGCTTCATCGTGTGGAAATTGGAGCGCCGCATTGACGCCCGTGAGAAAGAGCAGGAAAAGAAAAACTCTGCACAGCAGAAACTCATGGTGCTTCTTGTTCAAAGTACCAGGGCCTCTATTGCCCTGGGTGAAGCCACCGCCCATGCTATGCAGCGGGGTCACACCAACGGTGACATGGAGGCCGCCCTCAAATATGCTGCCGATGTGAAACACGAGCAAAAGGATTTTCTGGCGGAGCAGGGCATCCATAACCTCTTCGACGAATGAAAGGAGATAACTATGACCTTTGATATTACCCCCATTGTTGAAGCCGTCGTCGCAATCGTGTGTGCCATCGTGACATGCGTCCTCATTCCCTACATTAAGAGCAAGACGACCACCGAACAGCAGAAAGAAATCAATGCCTGGGTGAAGATCGCAGTCTCTGCAGCCGAGCAGATCTACACCGGTTCGGGCCGCGGTGAAGAGAAGAAAGCGTATGTCCTGCAGTGGCTACGCTCTCACGGAGTAACTGTTGACGATGAAAAGCTGGATGCTATGATCGAGGCCGCTGTTTATGAATTGACGCAGGGCATCATCCCCCTGGAAAGCGTTGCCATTGTGGAAGGCGGTGGGGCTGATGACGCCAGCTGAAAGAGTGATCGCTACCGCCCGGGCGGAGATCGGCTACATCGAGAAAGAGTCCAACTCTCAACTCGACAGCCCGACCGCCAATCCAGGGGACAACAACTGGAACAAGTATGCCCGTGACCTGGACGCCTTGGGCATTGTCTACAACGGCGATAAGAATGGGTACGCATGGTGCGACATCTTTGTGGACTGGTGCTTCATCTACACCTTCGGCTTGGAACTGGGCATGGCCCTGCTCTGCCAGGCGAAAAAAGGCCTGGGCGCCGGCTGCACCTACTCCGCCCGCTACTACAAGGACAAGGGCCAGTTTCACACCAGCCCCCAGGCCGGTGATCAGATTTTCTTCACCAACGACGGCGGCAAGACCATGTACCACACCGGACTCGTGGTAAAGGTGTCCGGCGGCCGAGTTTACACCATCGAGGGAAACACCAGTTCCGCCGCCGGCGTTGTGCCCAACGGCGGGTGCGTCCGGGACAAGAGTTACCCCCTTGAGGCCAGCTATATCGGCGGCTATGGTCGCCCCGACTATTCTCTTGTCCCGGACAGCGGGGAGGCCGAGACTCCAGGCGGGGCGACCGGGGGCACCTACACCGTGGTAGCAGGAGACTCTCTCTCAGTAATTGGAGGTCGGTTCGGAGTAGCCTGGCAGGACATAGCCCAGGCAAACGGAATCACCGCCCCGTACACCATCTACCCCGGGCAGATTCTTGTAATTCCTGTGGAGGAGGACGACATGAGCTACGAAAAGTTCAAGGAGTATATGACCCGGTATCGGAAGGAACTCCAGGACAACGACAGCGGGGACTGGAGCAAGGAAAACCGTCAGTGGGCCATTGATAAAGGCTTGATGGCCGGAAACGGCACTACCGTCGACGGTGAGCCCAACATGATGTGGGAAGATTTCCTCACCAGGGAGCAGAATGTAACCGTTGACAAGCGCCTCTACGACCTCATTATGGCGGAGGTCAAGAAGTTGCTCGATGCCCACGATAAGGCTATCAAAGTGGATATCAGCGACATCGTAGCTGAGGCCGTGGCCAGAGCGCTGGAGCAGGCGAAACAGCAATGAGCGGCCTGGAGAAAGTGCTCCTGCTGGTAGTGGGACTTCTCCTCGTCCTGGTCGGCATGGCGCTGGCGGCGACGCGCCGGCCGGCCCGGAAGCGGAAAGGCAAGCAGGAGCCGAAGTTGCAGAAGATGGATTTCTCCAAACGGCTCATAGCGGACATTCGGATGTTGCTGTGGGTGGTGACGGTAGGAGGCTTATTCTTGGCCTTCTACTGCATCCGCACCGGCTACACCGGCTCGCTTCCATGGATCAGCGCGATGGTGGGTCTACCCTGGACCGCCCATGGTACAGTCTGTGCATTTTATCTCAACATGGCAAAGTCAGACCACCGAAGCGGCGGTATAACCTACGACGCTGCCGCGGCGGTGAACTTCAATGCACCGCAGGAGCCGGAGGGCTCCGTCGATAGCCCCGCAATATGACATAGCCCCTCCCTGGGCGCGTCTTAGGGAGGGGTTTTCTTGGGGTTTATTTGGGGTTTATTTGAGCAAAAACCCACATTCATTCACGAAACTCCACGAGACACAGAACCCCCGCAGGCCTTGTGGCACAAGGGTTTATGAGAATGGGCGAATACTGGCAAAATATATTTATGCTCATTCGTAATCAGCAGGTCGTGTGTTCGAGTCACATTACCAGCTCCAGAACAAAAGGACATCCGTAAGGATGTCCTTTTGTTCTGAGCTCCGCCGCCGGAGGCGGCTCTACCCTCCGGGATCGAACCGCCCGGGTAAATTCCCGCTGCGCCCGGCCGTGTTGCGCGGGCGCTGACACAGGTATCCTTCAGAGCTGCTGTAGGGGGCGCACCGTCCAAGCGCGCCCCATTCCTAGGCCCATGGGCGGGGGAGCGCACTCCGGCGGGTCCGGCCGCCGGCATGCACCTCGGGAAATAAAGAGGCAGCGGTTCCAAGTGAACCGCTGCCTCTTTGCGCCGGGCGGCCCTCCGAACGGAACGGACCACTCGTTTGAAATTGGGATGCGCCGCAGAAAAGACATCGTGCAGAGTCTGGACAAAGCACTTGGGAAAGCGGTTGCCGGAACTCACAAACGCAGGGGATACAAACTGTGTTCTCCGCCGAAATCATTGAGATCATCCTTCAAATACTGCAGGATGGCGTCCAGGTCCTTCGCCTGGAGCGCGTGCAGGATGGCGCTGTGATTTTTCGTGTCGAATGCCAGGGCGGCCTGAGGCTTGCCCCAATAGAATTGCGCGTAGGCCCGCTTGAGCCGGTCCATACACCGCTGCAGCT
The DNA here is from genome assembly GCF_024462255.1 of Flavonifractor sp. DFI.6.63. Taxonomy (NCBI): domain Bacteria; kingdom Bacillati; phylum Bacillota; class Clostridia; order Eubacteriales; family Oscillospiraceae; genus Flavonifractor; species Flavonifractor sp. DFI.6.63. The sequence goes on from NZ_JANGBE010000005.1 coordinate 80,435, forward strand.
GATCCAGCGCATAGTTGTTGCCGCAAAATGCGGTCATCCGCAGGTGAAATTCCGTATTAAAAGCCCAATGCGACCAGATGTCGTCCGTGGCGCTTCTGCAGGCCTGGTCGATTTGCTCCAGACAGTCCAGCTGGGCCGCACCGAATTTTTCACAGTTGGCGCTCAGAAGGCCGCCCTCCAGGACGAGCCGGAATTGGAGCATCTCCTGGATGTCTTCGACGGTCAGCCGCACCACCTCGTATCCATACCGCGGGATATTGCGCAGTACGTTGTCGTTGCACAGCGATACCAGCGCCTCACGGACAGGGCTCTTGCTGCAGCCGTATTTTTCCACCAGTGTTTTTTCATTCAGCACCTGGTTGGGCCGGTACTCCTGGGAAATGATGCTTTCCAGGATCGCGTTATAGATGGCGTCCTTGAGGCTGTCCTTGCCCTTCATGGAAGATTGCTCCTTTGTGGGGGATCCGTCTCCGGTCCCGGATTGTGGTAGCAATATTCTATCAAACCGGGCGGAAATTGCAAGGGAAAACATCCGGCGGAAATTCGGCCTTGACATTTTGAGAAAGAGAGCTGATAATATTAATGAAAATATTATTGATATGATTAGAGAGAAAGGATGGATCGCTATGGATGCGCTGCAGGAGGCCAATTATATCAATATCCTGAAAAGCGAGCTGGTCCCGGCCCTGGGATGTACCGAACCGATCGCGATCGCCTATGCCGCGGCCAAAGCAAGAGCCGTCCTGGGGGAATTCCCGGAGCACATCGAGATCTGCTGCAGCGGAAATATTTTTAAAAATGTAAAGGGCGTCACAGTGCCCAACTCCGGGGGCCTTAAGGGCGTGGGCGTGGCCGCGGTCCTGGGTGTGGTGGGCGGAAACCCGCAGCGTGAGCTGGAGGTTTTGGAAGAGATCACGCCGGAGCACATCGCACGTACCCAGGAGCTGATGGAGCAGGGCTACTTTTCCTGCACCCTGCGGGAAAATGTCGCCAATTTGTACATCGACGCCAGGGTGCGGGCCGGGGAGCATTCCGCCCATGTGACCATCATCAACCGGCATACGCTGATCACGGAGATCGGGCTGGATGGAAGGGTACTCTACCAAACCAGCCCGACCGAGGGGGACGAGATCGCTGTGGACCGGTCCAGGCTCAACGTAAAGGACATCCTGGAATTTGCGGATACGGTGGAGCTGGAGAAGGTCCGGGCCATCCTGGACCGGCAGATCGAGCTGAACTCGGCCATCGCGGATGTGGGACTCAGCCACGGATACGGCACGCAGGTGGGGCGGACCCTGCTGGATATTTACGGCGACAATGTGCAGGCCCGTGCCAAGGCCAGGGCGGCCGCCGGTTCAGACGCCCGTATGGGAGGCTGCTCCCTTCCGGTGGTCATCAACTCCGGCAGCGGGAACCAGGGCATGACGGTCTCCCTTCCGGTGATCGAATACGCCAAAGAGCGGAAGGTCTCCCGGGAGACCCTGTACCGCGCACTGCTCGTCAGCAACCTGATCTCCATCCATCAAAAGCATTACATCGGCAGCCTTTCGGCCTTTTGCGGCGCCGTTACGGCAGCCTGCGGCAGCGGCGCGGCCATCACCTATCTCAGCGGCGGGCGCTATGAGGAGGTCTCCCGCACCATCGTCAATACCATCGCCAACGTGGGCGGTATCATCTGCGACGGCGCCAAGGCGTCCTGCGCGGCCAAGATCGCCTCTGCCGTGGATGCGGCGATCCTGGCCCATCACCTGAGCATGCGCGGCTTGACCTTTCATGCGGGCGAGGGGATCATCCAGGACGATGTGGAGGCGACCATCCAGAGCGTGGGATACATCGGACGGGTTGGCATGAATCATACCGATACCGAGATCCTCAACATCATGATGGATCAGGTCAAATTCGAGCACGCCGAGTAAACGAAACCGGGGTCCGCTGTGCGATCACTTGAGATCGCGCAGCGGACCCCGGCTTTTTGCGGGCGGGGCTCGGCGGAGCTTCAGTCGGCCGCCGGGAGGAGACGGGCGGTAAGCTCCACCTCCACCGGCAGCCCGAAGGGCAGGCCGTACACCCCCACGGCAGAGCGGCTGTGGCGGCCCCGGACGCCCAGTACGGAGAGAAACAGGTCGGAGGCCCCGTTGAGCACTCCGGGGTAGTCGGCAAAATCGGGTCCGGCGGCGATAAAGCCCAGTACACGCACCAGCTCCACCCGCTCCAGGCCGCCGGCTGCCTGACGGAGCACGGCCAGGAGGTTCAGGGCAGAGAGACGGGCGGCGTCATAGCCCTGCTCCACCGTCAGGTCCACGCCCACCCGGCCGGTGTAGCGCAGCACGCCCTCCACCAGCGGGCCCTGGCCGGACAGCGTGATCCATTCCCCGGCCTGCCGCCAGGTGCAGTAGCTTCCTTTGGGCTGGGGCGCTTGGGGAAGCGTCAGTCCCAGCTCCTTCAGCCGCGCCTGCGCACTCATGCGTCCGTCCCCCTTGCCTTGATGTAGTGGTACAGGGTCTTCACGCCGAAGCCCGTGCCGCCCTCGCCCTGACAGTCGCTTTTGCTCTTGACGAAGGGCATGGCGCCGAAGTCTACGTGGAGGAAGGGGACGTCCTCGTGGAAGGACGCCAGAAACAGCCCGGCCAAAATGCCGCCCGCCCCGCCTTCCGGGGCGTTGTTCAGGTCGGCCATGGGCGTTTTGAGCAGCTCCCGGTACTCCGGGAAGTCGGGCATCCGGGCATACTTTTCCCCGGTCACCGGCATGAGGGCGGCGATGCGGTCAAAAAGCGCCGGATCGGTGGTCAGGGCGGCGGCACACACTTTGCCGTAAAAATTGCACACGCTTCCGGTAAGGCCCGCCACCTCCAGGATCTCGGAGGGGGATTCCTTCCGGACGCAGTAGGTGATGGCATCGGCCATGGTGAGGCGGCCCTCCGCGTCGGTGTTGCGCACGTATACCGTCTTGCCGCTCATGGAAGGGAATACGTCCCCGTTGCGGTAGCTCCTGGCGTCCACCATGTTCTCACAGGCGGCGACCACCGCCACCACGTTCCGGGGCAGGGCGTTGTCCGCCACGGCGCACATCGCACCAATGACGGCGGCGGCCCCATTCATGTCGTAGCGCATCAGCTCCATGCCGCTGCCCTTGAGGGCAAGGCCGCCGCTGTCATAGGTAATGCCTTTGCCCACCAGGGCGATGGGAGGCTGCGCGCCGCCGCCCCGATAGCGCATGACGATGAATTGAGGCTCCAAGGCGCTGCCGCGGGCTACGGCGAGGAAGAGCCCCATGCCCAGCGCCTGACACTGCGCCCGGTCCAGCACTTCCACCGAAAAACCGTGGCACGCGCCCAGGTCCCGGCAGCGGCGGGCCAGTTCGGCGGGGGTGAGGGTTTCGGCAATGTCGTTGACCAGGTCCCGGGCGGTCATGACAGCGCCGGCCAGGGACGCGCCCTCCGCAAGGACCGGAGCGAGCGCCCCGTCCGCCAGTACGGAGACGGTGTGCTCCCTCCTGGGGTCTTTTTCGGTACGATAGCGGTCAAAGGTATACTCGCACAGGGGCAGTACGGCGCATGCCTGGGCCAGCAGTTCCGCCTCTGAGGCAAAGGAAAATTCGTTCAGTGCGTCCAGAAAGACATTGGACGCCCTGCACTCGGCCAGAAGGGCGCCCAGCCGGGCCCAGAGGGACCGGAATGCATCCATGGGGGCAGGGACGCCCGCGTCGAAGCCGGCCAGCAGCAGGGTGGTGAAGCCGCCCAGCAGAGGCAGACGCAGGGTCAGCACCTGCCGATGCTCCAAAGTCAGGGGGTCGCCCCCCAAATGAGCCTGCCAGGCCGCCTGAAGCGCCTGGTCGCAAAAGCGGACCGGCGCGCCTGCAGGCAGGACGCGCAGCGCCGCGTCATAAGGACCCGCGGCGGCGGATACGGTTTTGAATTGCATGGATCTCCCTCGCTCTTTCCTAAAGTCTGCGGCACAGTCCTCACATCCGGAACCCGGGCGGACTGCGGCAACCGCAGGGGCTCGTCCAAACCGTCCATGGAGCCTCCGCCTGCGGAATCAGCAGACATCATTATAGTGCCATTCTTCGTGTTTGTCAAACAAAAATTGACTTTTTGCACAAATGGAACGGGAAAATAATGTGCAATTTTGTCATATATACAGCTGAAATATCACGTGATATAATTTAAAATATACTGGAAAAGATACTTTATTGCTTTAAGGGGCTGAATTTATGGATACCAGAGCCATGGTCAATATCGCGCTGAAGCTGGCGGGGCTGGAGGAGGATACGGTGGATACCGAGATCGGCTGTGCAGGTCAGGACGTCAAGCGGGTGCTGGCGGGCATCGATATGGATACCGCCACTCTGCTGGCCGCCAAGCAGAGGGGTTATGACTGTGTGGCCGAACACCACGGCATCATGGGCCGGGCGGTGCGCATTGGAGAGCAGATGCTCAAGGACCAGATGATGCTGATGTACCGCTTCGGCGTGCCCATCAATGTGGCCCAGAAGGCCATTGAGAAGCGGGCGCGGCAGGAGAGCCAAAAGATGCACTCCAAGAACCTGAACCGGCAGGCAGACTTTGCCAAATTCATCGACATGCCCTATCTCGGCCTGCATACCCCGGCCGACCTGATCGGCCAGGCCATCGTGCAGGAGCGGATGGATGCGCTGACGAAGGACAAGCCCTTCACCACCCTCCAGGATGTGGTGGACGTCCTTAACGAGTTTCCGGAGGTGCGCGGCGCCCTCCAGGACCCGGCCATCCGGGTGGGAGAGCCGGGCAGCTACGCGGGAAAGGTGTGCGTGCTCTTTGCCGGCGTCACCGGCGGCGGAGCCCAGGTGTACAACACCTTCTTCGACTACGGCGTCGGCACGCTGATCGTGATGCATATGCCGGAGGACGACATCAAGGCGGTGGCGGAACACAACAAGGGCAACGTGATCATCGCCGGACATATGGCCAGCGATTCCATCGGCTTTAACCGTGTGCTGGACGCATGGCAGGCCGAAGGGCTGGAGGTCACGCGCATCGGCGGACTGGTATCATCCGCCGGCTGTTGAAGAAACGCTTTGACGCGCTGGAAGCCTGCGGCGGTTCCCGCTGCGGCGGGCGGCCCCGGCGGTCGAAACGAGGAGAAGAGGATTTTGAATGGATGAGAGGTGGGTCCGGGCGCTGCGCGCGCAGTTCCCGGTCACAGAGAAGACTGCCTTTTTCGACATCGCTTACGAAAACTGCGGCTCCCGCTTCGCCCGGGAGGCAATGGAACGGTTTTATGAAGATAAGGCGGCAGTGGGACCCGGCCTGGTAAAGGCGGGAGGGGCGGGGAAGGGCCCCGCCATTGAGGTCATCGCCCGGACAAGAGCGCGCCTGGCCCGTTTTCTGGGCGCGCCGGATATCCGTCGCATCGCCTTTACCAAGAATACCAACGAGGGCGTCAACCTGCTGCTGCAGGGCTTTCCCTTCCGGCGGGGGGACAGCGTGGTGGTGGGGGATCTGGAGCACGCCTCGGTGCTGATGCCCTGCCTGAATGTGCGGCGGCTGGGGGCGGAGTGCCGGGTGGCCCGCTCGCCCGACGGCTGCACCCTGCCGGAGGAGCTCCTGCTCTCCGCCGCCGACGAGACGACCCGCATCATGGTGGTCAGCGCCGTCCAGTCCTGTTCCGGCTATCAGCTGGATCTGAAGCGGCTGGCCGGGGAGTGCCATACCCGGGGGATCTATCTCATCGTGGATGGGATCCAGGCCCTGGGGTTCCGGCGCATGGATGTGAGCGACCTGGGGATCGACGCGCTGACGGCCTCCTGCTACAAGGGGCTGCTGGCGACCGAGGGGGTCGGGTTCCTCTACTGTGCACAGGCGCTGATGGAACAGGTGGCGCCCGTCTTTGCCGCCGACAGCCCCGCCCTTGGCATCGACCGGGAGAGCTGGAGCATTACCTGCCCCGATCCCGGCGACGCCCGAAAGCTGGAGAACGGTACCATTTCCTTTATGGGCATCTATGGGCTGGATGCGGGCCTGGAGCGCCTGATGGAGATCGGCATGGACCGGGTGGAGCGCCACGTGTCCGACTGCTTCGAATACCTGTACCGGGGCCTGGAGGGGCTGGGCTTTGTGATCGATACCCCCTTCCTTCCGGCCCGCCGCTGCCACAGCCTGCTGGTGCGGGAGCAGCGCAGTCAGGAACTGGTGGACTACTGCCTGGAGCGGGGGGTGCTCTTCAGCCGGGGAAGGGACGGCCATGTGCGCATTTCTGTGGCGCCGTTCACCACCCGCGGAGATATGGACAAGCTGCTGGATACCTTCCGGCAGTGGAAACAGGCATAAAATCACAATCTGGGAAAGGAGGCGGTAGGATGCCGTCCAAGGCGATGGAGCTGTACGAACGCATCAAGGAGGATGTCATTCGGCTGAGGTTCCGAGCCGACGAGATCATCAACGAGAAGGACCTGGCAGAGCAGCACGGCGTCAGCAAGACGCCGGTGCGGGAGGCCCTGAGCATGCTGGTCCAGGAGGGGTATCTGAAAAAGATCCCCCGCGTGGGCTATCTGCTGCGGGAACTCAGCGAGGAGGAGTACGCCAAGCTGATCTACCTGCGCTATACCCTGGAAAAGGGCGTAGTGCAGTGGATCATCGACCACTGCAGCGACACGGAGATCGACTCGCTGCGGGAATACTGCCAGGCCACCGACGTGGCCTATCGGGAATTTGCGGGGATCAACTATGATTTCCATATGGCCATGGCCCGGCTCACCGGCAACGAGCCGCTGTACGCCAGCGTGCAAAATACCTTTGACCGGATGATCCGGGTACCCAGCATGAACCTGTTTGCCGAGATCCAGAGCGAGCCGCACCGGTACCACCTCCGGTTGGTGGACGCCATGAAGGCCCGGGATAAGGATCAGGCACTGGAGCTCATCCGGCATGAATGCCGGAGAGACGACGACAAGGACCCAATGTTTTAACACATCAGAAAAGAGGGGAATTTTATGAAAAAGCGTACTTTTGCACTTCTGCTGGCAGCCGTGATGGCCTGCTCCGCCCTGGCCGGCTGCGGCGGCGGGAACGCTGCGCCCGAGACCACCCAGCCCAGCGCCGGGCCCCAGACGCCCGACGCCCAGGGGACCCAGCCGGCCGAAAAGCAGGAAATCCAGCTCCACTGGGCGGCCGCCAACTTCTACTCCTTTGACAACAATGCCAACTATGCCGCCGAGGAGATCCAGGTCCAGTCCCACGTGCTGGAGGGCCTGGTGCGTCCCACCACCGACGAGGCGGGCAACCAGATCCTGGCCCCCGCGGGCGCCGAGCGCTGGGATGTCTCCGACGACGGGCTGACCTATACCTTCCATCTGCGGGAGTATTACTGGTCCGACGGCGTACAGGTCACGGCCCAGCACTTCGTGGACTCCTTCCGCCGCATCGGCGATCCCCGCAACGCCTTTGACTTCGCCTCCTTTATCGGCGATATCGTAGGCGGCGAGGCGCTGTATACCATGGATACCGAGACGGCCAGCGACGCCGACATCGAAGCGGCAAAGGAGGCCCTGGCGGTGAAGGCCCTGGACGACACCACGCTGGAGGTCACTCTGGCCAACCCGGCGCCCCAGTTCCTCTCCAAGGTGGGTGCCACGTATCTCTACCCCGTGCGCCTGGATGTGATCGAGGCCGCCGGCGAGCTCTACGACACGGACTATACCACCCATGTCTGGTGCGGGCCCTTCGTGGTCACCGGCTTTGTCAAGGACAACAGCATGACCCTGGAGAAGAACCCCACCTACTGGGACGCTGAGAACGTACACCTGACCCGTGTCACACTGATCAACATCGATGAGGTCTCCACCCAGAATACCATGTTCAAAAACGGCGAGCTGGCCGCCATCGTGCCCACCGGCGATTATGTGCAGCCCTATCGGGAGGGCCTGGCCGGCGACAACTACAGCTATGTCCACGGCGACTTCCCCGGCGTGAGCTATTTCTACTTCAACCGGGGCGGCAACTCCACCTCCGGTTTGATGGAGAGCCAGAAGGTCCGCCTGGCCATGTCCCTGGCCATCAACCGGGAGGAATTCACCCAGGTGGTCTTTGACCGCTACTATGCCGCCTACGGCTTTGTGCCCTACGGCGTGCAGAACGGCGAACTGACCTTCCGCGACGATGTGACCGAGCCCCTGAAGGCGGAGTTCGACGCGTACGCGCTGGACAACGAGAAGCTGCGGGCCCTGTTTAAGGAGGGCATGGAGGAGCTGGGCGACACCCGCGAGCTGTCTGAGGTCACCATCACCTACATCTGCACCGGCGATACCGCCATCAAGCGCCAGCAGCAGGAGTACTGGAAAAACGCCTGGGAGACGGCGCTGGGGATCACCGTCAACGTAAACGTCCTGGGCGACAGCTCCCTGTTCCGGGAAGAGCGCAACGCCGGGCGCTATGACATCGGGCAGGCCGGCTGGAACGGCGACTACAACGACCCCATGGCCTTCGTGGAGATGTGGAGCAGCCATGGCACCTCCATCCGCTACTCCGGCTGGACCGAGGAGCGGGCCGCGCAGTTCGACACCTTTATCGACCGTCTGAACGCCGAGCCCGATCCCGCCGGGCGTGAGAAGATCTTTGCCGAAGCCGAGCAGTGGATCGTCTGCGACGAGGTGGCGGCCATCCCCTATATGTACAGCGACACCATCCTCTGCGTCAGCAACCAGATCCAGGGCATGACGTTCCCCTTTGTGGGTCCCCGGTTCGACTTCTCCCGGGCGTATGTCGTCGCATAAGAGAAGGGCTCCATAAGTCCTGTGGTCAAAAGGGGGCCAGACCGACCGTTGGCCGGTTTGGCCCCCTTTGACAGAAACGAGGGATAGACTGTGTTGAAGTATACGGTGCGCCGTTTCTTTGAGATGCTCTTGACGATCTTCGTCATTGCCACGGCCACTTTTTTCCTCCTGGCCGCTGTGCCCGGAGACCCGCTCTCCGACCGGGCTGACCGCCTGCCGGAGTCCATCCGGGAAAATCTGTACCGCAAATACGGCCTGGACAAGCCCGTGCTGGAACGCTACGTCATCACCATGAAGGGGATGCTCCACGGCGACTTCGGCGAATCGGTGCGTATGCCGGGCTATGATATCCAGAAGCTTTTGCAGGAGACCCTGGCGCCCTCGGCCCGGCTGGGACTGCAGACCATCGTGGTCGGTGTGGGGGTCGGCCTTCTCTTAGGCATATTGGCAGCCATGTTCAAGGGAACGTGGCTGGATTATATCATCGTCTTTTTTTCCGTGCTGATGATCTCGGTGCCGACGCTGATCTTCGGCCTTCTGTTGCAAAAGTATGTGGCGGGGGAGATGGGGCTGTTTCCCATCATCGGCTGGCCGTCGGGGGAGGAGCTCTGGTTCGGCGGCTGGGCGTATACCGTGCTGCCTACCCTCAGCGGCTGCTTCAGCTATATCGCCACCTATTCCCGGCTGCTCAAGACCTCCATGCTGGATGTGATCAACCAGGACTACGTGCTCGCTGCACGGGCCAAGGGGCTCAGCGAGCCCCAGATCGTCCGCCGCCATATCCTGCGCAACTCCTTTATTCCCATCATCACGGTGCTCCCCATGAGCATTGCCTTTGCCCTGACGGGCTCCTTTTTCATCGAGAAGATCTACGCCATCCCCGGCTTCGGCCGCTACTTCATCGAGTCCGTCCAGTCCCGGGATCTGTCCATCATCCTGGGGCAAACGGTGCTCATGTCCATCGTATATGTGGCCGTGGTCTTTCTGGTGGATATCCTCTATACTCTGATCGATCCCCGCATCCGTGTGGGCGGAAAGGCGTGAGGTGAGCAAATGGAACAAGCGGCAGACAATCGTTTCGTCATCATCGGCTGCGCCGACGCGGACAAAGAGGCCATCGCCCGTCCCACGATCACCTATGCGCAGGACGCCTGGCGGCGGCTGCGGAAAAACCCCATCGCCATGGCTTCCATCGTAGTGCTGGTGCTGATGGTGGTGCTGGTGATTTTTGGCCCGCTGCTCTGCGGCTGGGAGTATGATTACATGCAGCCGACCCTGAAAAACCTGCCCCCCAGCGCCGAGCACTGGTTCGGCACCGACATGCTGGGCCGGGACATCTTTGCCCGGGTGTGCGTGGGCGGACGGGTATCCCTGCTCATCGCTCTGGTCTGCACCTGCGTGCAGGTGGTGGTGGGCTGCGCCTACGGCGGCATCATGGCCTATTTCGGCGGCTGGGTGGACAATATCATGATGCGCGTCATTGAAGTGATGATGTCCATCCCTTACCTGCTGGTGGTCATCATCGTCATGATGGTGCTGGACAACAGCGTGCCCAGCCTGCTGGTGGCACTGTGCGTCACCTCCTGGTGCAATACCGCGCGGGCCATGCGGGGCGTGATCCTCCAGCTGAAAAGCTCGGAGTACGTCATGGCGGCCCAGTCCCTGGGCGCCCCCGCCCGGCGGGTCATCCTGAAGCACCTGATCCCCAATACCATCGGCATCCTCATCCTCAACACCGCGACCTCCATCCCCAATTATATCTTTCAGGAATCCACCCTGGGCTTCCTGGGGATCGGGCTCCAGCCCCCCAACACCTCTCTTGGCGTCATGATCTCTCTGGGGCAGGCGGCGATGGAGTTCTATCCGCTCCAGCTCATTTTCCCCGCCGCGGCCCTGGTGCTCATCGTTCTGGCCTTCAACCTGCTGGGGGACGGACTGCGGGACGCGCTGGACCCCAAACTGAGAAAGTAGGCGCAGGCTATGGGAGAAAAATTATTACAGGTCCAGGACCTGCGGGTCTCCTATCACACTTACGCCGGAGAAGTCCAGTCGGTCCGCGGCGTGTCCTTTGCAGTGGAGAAAGGGGAGACCCTGGCCATCGTGGGAGAGTCGGGCTGCGGCAAAAGCGTGACCGCCAAGTCCATCATGGGCCTAATCCAGGACCCCGGCGAGATCAAGCCGGGCTCCCGGATCCTCTATGAAGGGCGGGACATCCTGAAAATGAAAAAGCGGGAATGGCGCGCGTACCGGGGCGAGCAGTGCGCCATGATCTTTCAGGATGCGCTGACCAGCCTGGACCCCACCATGCGGGTGGGAAAGCAGATCGCCGAGACCCTGCGGGTCCACGGCCGGGCGGGAAAGGCCGAGGCCGCGGAGAAGGCGGTGGAGCTGCTGCGGCGGGTGGGCATCCCCAATCCGGAGCGCAGGGCCCAGGAATTTCCCCATCAGTTCTCCGGCGGCATGCGCCAGCGGGCCATGATCGCCACCGCGCTGGCCTGCGATCCCAAACTGCTCATCGCGGACGAGCCCACCACGGCCCTGGATGTGACCATCCAGGCCCAGATCATCGACCTGATGAAGCAGCTCCAGCGGGAGCTGGGCGCGGCGATCGTCCTGATCACCCACGATTTGGGCGTGGTGGCGGGCATCGCCAAGCACATCTGCGTCATGTATTCCGGCAAGATCGTGGAGCGGGGGACCTCGGCGGAACTCTTCTATCATCCCCGCCACCCCTATACCTGGGCCCTGCTGAAGGCGGTGCCCCGGCTGGACCTGAAGAACAAGCAGGAGCTGGCCACCATTGAGGGCACGCCGCCCGACCTGCTCAGCCCTCCGGCGGGCTGCCCGTTCTGTACCCGGTGCAGGTACTGCATGCCCGTATGTAAAGAGGAGATGCCCCCCGATACCGATTTCGGCGGGGGGCACCAGGCGGCCTGCTGGCTTCACGACCCCCGGGCGCCCAAGGTGGACGCGCCCTTCGTCGTCAGAAAGGAGGCGGGCGGGATATGAAGGAAAAGGAGCCTCTGCTGGAGGTCCGGCACCTGAAAAAGTATTTCCCCGCCGCCGGAGGGGCCACCGTCAAGGCGGTGGACGACGTGTCCTTCACCATCTACAAGGGCGAGACCCTGGGCATGGTGGGGGAGTCGGGCTGCGGCAAGACCACCTGCGGGCGCACCGCCATGGGGGTGTATCCCAAAAGCGGCGGAGAGGCCCTCTTTGACGGGCGGGATGTACACAAGCTGCGGGGCGCGGACAAGCTGGCCTTCAGCCGCCGGGCCCAGATCATTTTCCAGGACCCTTACGCCTCCCTGAATCCCCGCATGACGGTGGCCGATATCATCGCCGAGGGCATCGACATCCATGGCCTGGCCCAAAACCACGCCCAGCGCACCGAGCGGGTCTATGAGCTTTTGAACATGGTGGGCCTGAACAAGGAGCACGCCAACCGCTTTGCCCATGAGTTCTCCGGCGGACAGCGCCAGCGCATCGGCATTGCACGGGCCTTTGCCGTCAATCCGGACTTTATCATGTGCGACGAGCCGATTTCCGCTCTGGACGTGTCCATCCAGGCCCAGATCGTCAACCTGCTGGTGAAGCTCCAGCGGGAGATGGGCCTGACCTACCTCTTCATCGCCCACGACCTGGCGATGGTCAAGCACATCTCCGACCGCATCGCGGTCATGTACCTGGGGACGCTGGTGGAGCTGACCGAGTCGGAGCGGCTCTATGACAAGCCCCTGCACCCCTATACCCAGGCGCTTCTCTCCGCTATTCCCATCCCGGACCCGGAGATCGAGCTGACCCGGGAACGCATCCAACTGGAAGGGGATATCCCGAGCCCTGTGGACCCGCCTCCGGGCTGCCGCTTTGCGGGCCGGTGCAGCCGCACCTGCGCGCGCTGCCGCCAGGAGACGCCCGCCCTGCGGGAAGTCGAGCCGGGCCATTTTGTGGCCTGCCATCTGGTGTAGCGCCATGCGGAAGCTGCAAACGGTCCTGCGGGATCTGCTTCTGGCCCTGGTGCTGGGACTGGGGATCGGGCTGGCGCTGGGCGCCGTCCTGTGGGGTGTGGGGACCCTGGCGGGAGGAGCCGCCAACGGCCTTGAGACGGCCCGGTCGGGACTGATGCTGGCGGGAGGATTTACCCTGCTGTTCGGCGGTATCCTTCTGTTGAAAGGAGACAGTCTGCCCAAGCAGGCGTTTCAGCTGCGGCCCCGTCCCCAGCAGGAGGATGCGCCGGACCGGCCGCGGCCCTCCGGGCTGTTCCGGGCGGCAGACCGGCGCTATACCGCGCTGCTTCTGGGAGCGGGCATCCTGCTGGTGTCGGCGGCGGCAGACTATCTGGTGCGCATGGGCCGCTGACGGCGTTATAGGACCAACAAACGACCGCCTCCGGCGCAAGCCGGAGGCGGTCGTTTTCGTCCGGGTCCGGACGAAAGCCGGAACCCGTCTTGCCCCCGCGTTCCTGTTCCGGGGTGCGCCTTGATTTGGAAAAATGGGCTTGACTTTTTGGTATAATCCTATATAATAATATAGCTTGTTTCTGAAACAGGCACATCCTTGCCCCCGACAAAGGGCGGGGGCCATATGTCCATAAGGAGGTGCAAACAATGGCAAAACTCAGCGGAAATTACGAGGTGGTCTACATCCTGGATCCCAATCTGGGCGAGGAGGCCACCGCTGCCATGGTGACCAAGTTCAAGACTCTGGTGGAGAACAACGGCACCCTGGCGGAGGTCGACGAGTGGGGCAAGCGGCATCTGGCCTATCCCATCAACGATCTGACCGAGGGCTACTACGTGCTGATGACCTTCAGCTCCAAGCCCGAATTCCCCCGTGAGCTGGATCGTATCCTGCGCATTACCGACGGCGTCATGCGCTCTCTGATCGTCTGCAAGGACGAGTAAGGGGGAAGCAGATATGCTGAACCGGATCATTCTCATGGGTCGGCTGACCCGTGACCCGGAGCTGCGCCACACGCAGACGGGGACCGCCGTGGCCTCCTTCTCCCTGGCCGTGGACCGGGACTTCAAGGACAGAAATACCGGCGAGAAGGCCACCGATTTTATTGATATCGTGGCCTGGCGGCAGACGGCGGAGTTTGTCTCCCGCTACTTCACCAAGGGCCGTATGGCTGTGGTGGAGGGCCGCCTTCAGATCCGCGACTGGACCGACAAGGAGGGCGGCAAGCGCCGCTCGGCCGAGGTCATCGCGGACAACGTCTACTTCGGCGATTCCAAGCGGGACGCTGAGGCGTCGGGCGCCTATGCGCCGCCCGCGGCCGGCGGCTATGCGCCGCCTCCCGCCGCTCCTTCCGGCGGCTATGGCGCGCCCTCCGGCGGCGACCAGTTTGCCGGTTTGACCGACGACGACGGTGAGCTGCCCTTCTAAAGGACCTTCGGCGCGCCGGACGGACGCGCCGGATCAAACAAGCCGGGCTGTCGGCCCGTGAAAAAAGGAGGTTTCCCGTAATGGCTATGGATAGAGAGCGTCCCCGCGGCCGCAAGCGCCGCAAGGTCTGCACCTTCTGTGTGGATAAGGTGGAGCATATTGATTATAAGGATGCCGTGAAGCTGCGCCGGTTCCTGTCCGAGCGGAGCAAGATCCTGCCCCGCCGCACCACCGGCACCTGCGCCATGCATCAGCGTCAGCTGACCGAGGCCATCAAGCGCGCCCGTCAGATTGCGCTGCTGCCCTTTGTTACCGACTAAACAGCATAAAAAGGCCTGCTGCCAGCGCAGCAGGCCTTTTTTCTATGCCGTTACAGGATCGTAAAGGCAAAAAAACGATTGACCTCATACCAGTCGTCGGATTCAAACACGATGGTGCAGGGATCCGCCCATGCGGCGCCGGGGTAGAAGCTTTTCCGGTAAGCCATGGCGTGATCCTTATAGCACAGCTGCACTTGAAAATGCTCCGGCAGGGAGATCCGCGCGGCCTGCAGATCCTGACGCAGCGCCTGTTCCGCCGCCGCGCGGATCAGGCGGCAGGCGGCCGGTGAGCTGAGGCTTTGCGCCCGCCCGCCCACATCGTTCCGCACCGGCACGGTCACCAGAGCGGGATGCAGCGCCTTGCCCGCCTCACACAGGGCGCGATCTCCGGTGAGCAGGACGCTGGGCACGCCGTAGTAGGCTGCCAGCCAGCTGTAGATCAAAAACTCCGATGCGGGCTGACCGTTGACGCGGATGGAGTGGAGCGCCGCGCCGGAGATGGTGTGGCTGAGTGCGTTGCCCTCCTGGCCGGCCGCGCTGTGGTAGCCCACGAAAAGCGCGGCGTCGAAATGCTCGTCCAATCCTTCCACCATCATCCTTGGCTCATAGCTCCAGCCGCGGATAAGCTCCACATAGTCGGGCATCTGTTCGGGGTAGAGGTTGATGCCGGGGCCGTGGGCGTCCCGGACCACCACCCGGTCCGCTCCGGCGGCACGGGCCCCTTCCGCGGCGGCCAGGACCTCCAGCGTCATTTCCTGACGGCTGCGCTCATAGTCGTGCCCGCCGGGGCGCAGGGACTCCCGGGTGACGGCAAAGGCCGTGCCTTCAAGGTCCGCTGAAAGAAATACATTCATGCCGATTTCCCTCCTGTCGTGGAATATCATAGCAGAAACGTCCTCCCGCGTCCACTGTGAAAACCGGCCCGCAGACGTCTGGATGGCGTCTGCGGGCCGGTTGTATTCAAAGCTGGAGACGACAGGCGGCAGAAGAAGCCGCTCAGCCGGCGCTAGCGGAGCCGGTAGCGCTTCTGCTTGAGGTAGGAGCAGTGGAGCAGTGAATGGGCCTTATGGGAGCCGGGGCCGTCCAGATAGACCTGGTAGAGGGTCTGGACCACGGGGTTTTCATGGCTGCGGCGGTACTCCATATCCTCATCCTGGCGGTACAGGGCGGCGGCACGGAGGGCCTTGATATCGGTAAAGTTGCGCACGTCGGCATGCTGGATGGGCTGCCCGCCGCCGTTGATGCATCCGCCGGGGCAGGCCATGAACTCGATAAAGTCGTAGTGCAGGCTACCGTCCCGAACGCCGTCCAGCACCAGCTTTACGTTGTGCAGGCCGGAGGCCACGCAGACCCGTACGGTGCGGCCGGGCAGGGGATAGCTGGCCTCCTTCACGCCCTGCATGCCCCGCACCTCGGTAAATTCCAGGGGGGCCATGGGGTCGCCGGTGAGCTGCTCCACCACGGTGCGCAGAGCGGCTTCCATCACGCCTCCGGAAGCGCCGAAGATGGCGGCCGCGCCGGTGGAGACGCCCAGCATCTCGTCGAACGAGCCGTCGGGCAGGTGGTCGAAGAGCAGGCCGGCCTGGGTGATCATACGGCCCAGCTCGCGGGTAGTCAGAGAGACGTCCACCGGCATGCAGCCGTTGGGCAGCCGCTGCTCCTCCCGGAGCACCTCGTACTTTTTGGCGGTACAGGGCATGATGGACACCACGAAGATATCGTGGGGGTCGATGCCCGCCTGTTCGGCGTAGTAGGTCTTCACCAGACTGCCGAACATCTGCTGGGGGGACTTGCAGGTGGACAGGTTGGGGATCATGTCGGGGGCGTGCTGCTCACAGTAGCGGATCCATCCGGGGGAGCAGGAGGTGATGAGGGGCAGCGCGCCTCCGCCGTGAAGGCGGTGAAGAAACTCGGTGCCCTCCTCCATAATGGTAAAGTCGGCGGCGGTATCCACATCAAAGATCCGGTCGAAGCCCAGACGGCGCAGGGCGGTGACCATCTTGCCCTCCACATTGGCGCCCACGGGCAGGCCGAAGCACTCGCCCAGTGTGACCCGGATGGAAGGGGCGGGGCCGACCACCACATGCTTGGCAGGGTCGGACAAGGCGGCGAGGACCTTGCCGGTATCGTCCTTCTCCTGGAGCGCGCCGGTGGGACAGGCCACGATGCACTGGCCGCAGGACACGCAGTCCACCTCCGCCAGATCCCGGTCGAAGGCGCAGCCGATGTGGGTGTCAAAGCCGCGGTCGTTGCAGCCGATCACGCCGACCTCCTGGGTGGCCCGGCACACGGCGGTGCAGCGGCGGCAGAGCACGCACTTGGAGTTGTCCCGCACCAGATGAGGCGCAGAGTCCTCGATCCGGGGCATCAGATCGTCGGGCGCGTAGCGCACCGCGTCGATGCCCAGGTCGCTGGCCAGCTGGCGCAGCTCACAGTGGGCGTTGCGGGCGCAGGTGAGACAGTCCATCCGGTGGTTGGAGAGGATGAGCTCCAGCGTCAGCCGCCGGGACTGACGCACCCGCTCCGTGTTGGTATGCACCTCCATGCCCTCAGCCACGGGGTACACACAGGAGGCCACCAGACTTTTGGCCCCCTTTACCTCCACCACACAAATGCGGCAGGCACCGATCTCGTTGACGTCCTTGAGATAGCACAGAGAGGGGATGTTGAAGCCCGCAGAGCGGGCGGCCTCCAGCACCGTAGTCCCCTCGGGAACGGTGACGGGGATGTCGTTGATGCGCAGGGATACCATCTTCTTGTCCATGTCCGTCTCCCTCCCTTACTGCTTGTAGATGGCGTCAAAGCGGCAGTGGTCCATACAGGCGCCGCATTTGATGCACTTGGACTGATTGATGATATGGGGCGCGCGTACCGCGCCGGAGATGGCGCCGGTGGGACAGCCGCGGGCGCAGCGGGTGCAGCCCTTGCACTTGCTGGGATCCACCAGGTATTGAATCAGTGCCTTGCACACCCCGGCGGGGCAGCGCTTCTCGTATACGTGGGCCTCGTATTCATCCCGGAAGTGGCGCAGGGTGGAGAGCACCGGGTTGGGCGCGGTCTGGCCCAGGCCGCACAGGGCGGACTGCTTGATGTGGTTGCACAGCTCTTCGATGGTATCCAGGTCCTCCGGCTCGCCGTTGCCCTCGGTGATCTTGGTCAGCAGCTCCAGCAGGCGCTTGGTGCCGATGCGGCAGGGCGAACACTTGCCGCAGGATTCGTCCACGATAAACTCCAGGAAGAACTTGGCGATATCCACCATGCAGTTGTCCTCGTCCATGACGATCAGGCCGCCGGAGCCCATCATGGAGCCGATGGCGCCAAGAGACTCATAGTCGATGGGCGTGTCGATGAGGGAGGCGGGGATACAGCCGCCCGAGGGGCCGCCGGTCTGGGCGGCCTTGAACTTCTTGCCGCCGGGCACGCCGCCGCCGATCTCCTCCACCACCGTGCGCAGGGTGGTGCCCATGGGGATCTCGACCAGACCTGTGTTGGTGATCTTTCCGCCCAGCGCGAAGACCTTGGTGCCCTTGCTCTTCTCCGTGCCGATGGCGGCAAACGCTTCGGGCCCGTGGTTGAAGATCCAGGTAATGTTGGCGTAGGTCTCCACATTGTTGAGCAGGGTGGGCCGGTCGAACAGGCCCTTGTTGGCGGGGAAGGGGGGGCGGGTCTTGGGCTCGCCCCGATGGCCCTCGATGGAACGCATCAGCGCGGTCTCCTCGCCGCAGACGAAGGCGCCCGCGCCCAGGCGCAGCTCCAGGTCGAAGTCGAAGCCGGATTCGAAGATGTTCTCCCCCAGCAGGCCGTATTCCTTTGCCTGACGGATGGCTGTCTCCAGGCGTTTGACGGCGATGGGGTATTCCGCCCGCACGTAGATATAGCCCTGATGGGCGCCCACGGCGTAGCCCGCGATGGTCATAGCCTCCAGAATGGCATGGGGATCGCCCTCCAGTACGGAGCGGTCCATGAAGGCGCCGGGGTCGCCCTCGTCGGCGTTGCAGCAGACGTATTTGATGCCGTCGGGACTGACCGCGTCGTGGGTGAACTGCCACTTCATGCCGGTGGGGAAGCCCGCGCCGCCCCGGCCCCGGAGGCCGGAGGCCTTCACCGTGTCGATGACCTGCTGGGGCGGGATGCGCTCGGTGAGGATCCTGCCCAAGGCGGAATAGCCGTCCGCGCCGATGTACTCGTCAATATTCTCCGGGTCGATGACGCCGCAGTTGCGCAGGGCGATACGCTGCTGGTGCTTGTAGAAGCGGGTCTCGGTCAGAGAGGTGGCGGGGCCCTCGCCCTCGCCGCCGCGGTTGAGCAGGCGCTTGACAATGCGGCCCTTGACGATGTGCTCGGAGACGATCTCCTCCACGTCCTCCATGCTTACGTGGGTGTAACAAGCGCCCTCGGGATAGATGGTGACGATGGGGCCCAGCGCGCACAGGCCGAAACAGCCGGTGCGTACCACCTTGGCCTCCCGGTCCATGCCCTGGGCGGCCAGCTGTTTTTCAAATTCCGCAATGATCTTGGGACTCTGGGAGGAGGAGCAGCCGGTGCCGGTGCACACCAGGATGTGGGAACGGATCAGACTCATATGACTGCCCCCCTATTCCGCCGCGCCGATGGTGTAGTCCGTCACCACGCGGCCGTTGACCAGGTGCTCGCTGACGACGGCGGGCACCTTGTCCGGGGACATATTCACATAGGTGACCTTCTCCTGCCCCGGAACGTATACCTCCACGATGGGCTCCAGCCGGCACACGCCGATGCAGCCGGTCTGAGCCACGGTGATGTTTTTCAGGTCGCGTTTTTCGATCTCTTCCAAAAAGGCGGTCAAAACGGGCCGCGCGCCCGCCGCGATGCCGCAGGTGGCCATGCCTACCACCACGCGGATCTGGTCGCCGTCCGCGTCCCGCAGGTCCATCTGACGCTGCATCTTCTCGCGGATGGCCTGCAAATCTGCAAGGCTCTTCATACAGTTCTCTCCTTATTTCATTTCCTTCTACGGTCGATCGCCGCTTGCGGTTCGCGGCTCGGGGGAGTGCAGCGCGGCCTCCTGCTCCCGGATATAATCCCGAACCCAGAGGGCCACCTCCGGCTGTGCCAGGGAGACCTGGGGCCCCAGCTGCTCCCGCAGCTCGGCGGTGTCCAGGCGAAAGCGGCGGCCGTGCGCTGCGCGGGTGTAGACGATCTCCAGCGCGGGCGCGCCCTGGATAAGCAGGGAGAGGGTATCTCCCATGTCGCCCGGTGGAGGGCAGTCGATATGCGCCGCGTTGAACACGGCCCGCAGCGTGGTGCCGGCCCCTTCCGTACTCGTGATTTCCACGCTGCCGCCGGTCTGCTCCGCCGCCATGCGCAGCAGGGGGATGCCCAGGCCCATCTTCCGGGTCGTACGGGTGGTGGTGAAGGGGTCGCTGACCTGCTCCAGCAGTGCGCGCGACATGCCGCAGCCGTCATCCGTCACCGTGAAGGCGATCTGTCCCGCCTCCTCCGTGAGCGTAAGGTCCAGATGTCTGGCCCCGGCGGTAATGGAGTTCTGGGCGATATCCAGGATGTGGAGGGAAAGGTCTTTCATTTGTACATATCGAGGATCGGCCCCACCTGGTCCGGGGTAAGGCGGCCGTAGACGTCGTTGTTGATCATCATGACGGGGGCCAGGCCGCAGGCGCCCACACAGCGGCAGGAATCCAGCGAAAACTTGCCGTCGGCGGTGATCGCGCCGGGGGCGATGCCCAGCTTCTGCTCCACGGCGCTGAGAATGGCGGCGGCGCCCTTGACATAGCAGGCGGTGCCCAGACAGATGGAGATCTGATACTTTCCCTTGGGGTTCAGCGTGAACTGCGCGTAAAACGAGGCCACGCCGTATACCTCCGACAGGGGAATATCCAGCCCCTCCGCCACCATGACCTGGACCTCCTCCGGCAGGTATCCGAAGATCTCCTGCGCGGCCTGGAGGACCGGCATGGTCGCTCCGGGCTGCCCCTTGTGCGACGCGATGACCTGCCGCAGCCGTTCCTCCTGCTCGGGCGTGCCCCGATAGGGGACCACGGTTTTGCAGTTTGGCATGAATGTGTCCCTTCCCTTCTGAAATGATGAGTTTAAAATGTGGTCTGCAATTCTGTTATTGTTAAACGATTAACGATTATTAGAAGCTTACCATAAAGTAAGTAGCTTGTAAAGACTAAAATGGCAGATCGCCCCGAAGATATTCCAAAACGGCGTGGGTCGTCGCCTCAGGCAGGTCCATGGCATGCTCCGCCGTCCATACCTGGTCCAGACTGTGCGCGTCGGAGGAAGTGATGAGGCGGACGCCGGTCAAGTCGCTCCGCTGCCGGAATTCCGGGGAGCAGCGGGGGGATACCTCCGCCAGAGAAAAACCGAGGGACGGCTCCCACAGACCCAGCACCGAAAGAAGCGAGAAGCTGGCGCGGTCAATGTGGGCGGGATAAGCCACGCCGCCGAAGCGGGCCGCCAGCGCCCCCGCCTCGCCCACGCCGATGTCGGCGGCGGCGAGGAGCATGGCGCGCTCCTCCCCCAATACCAGGTCCCATTCATCCATATAGTACTGATGGCCGAAGAGCTCCGGCCTGTTTTTCAGCGGGGGCAGGCGGCGGGCCACCTGCCGGGAGAATCCCTCGGCCGCTTGGACCGTGGGGAAGAGGCAGATCATATGGATCTCTTCCCGGGTACACAGCTCCATGCCCGCCAGTGCCAGCAGGCCGTTGCGCTGCGCCGCCCGGCAGAAGGCGGCGCAGTTACCGGCGGTGTTGTGGTCGGTGAGGGCGACCACGTCCAGGCCGGCCAGGGCGCACATGGCGGCCAGGTCGGCGGGGGTCATGTCGTCGCTCCCGCAGGGCGAAAGGCAG
Source organism: Flavonifractor sp. DFI.6.63 (assembly GCF_024462255.1). Classification (NCBI taxonomy): domain Bacteria; kingdom Bacillati; phylum Bacillota; class Clostridia; order Eubacteriales; family Oscillospiraceae; genus Flavonifractor; species Flavonifractor sp. DFI.6.63. The sequence goes on from NZ_JANGBE010000005.1 coordinate 101,746, forward strand.
GAGTGCAGATGCAGGTCATAGTAGAGTTTCAAGGGCGGACACCTCCCGAATCACAGACGGGCGTGGCCCGCTAAAGTCCAAGCGACCGGCCCAGGGCGCAGGCGGCGGCATAGGTGGGCAGGGCGGTGCCCAGCAGGTTGACGCCCTTTTCCCGGGCGCGGCGGAGCAGGTCCGGATCGGGTTGGACGCCTTCGGTGAGCACCACACAGGCCGCGTCGGCCATCAGGGCTACGGCGGCCACGTTTTGATTGGACATGATGGTCAGCCAGGCCGAACCCGCCTCTGCCCGGCCCATGACCCAGGAGAGCAGGTCGCCGGCGTAGCCGCCGGACACCTCCCGCTCCGGCTCGGCCAGATGGAATTCCGTCAGGGAAAGCATTTCTTTCAATGTCTGTACCGTCATGGGGACGCCTCCTTGTTTGTCAACAGAATCGAACGGAAAACGTAAGCGGCGGTTGGTTGCACTCGCTGCGCCGCAAGGGTATACTGTGAAAAAGAGGTGTGAAAAGTATGAATGATAGGAATGAGACGCTTGCTTCCAATCTGCGGGATCTGAGAAGCTGGAACAAACTCACGCTGGAACAGGTGGCCGAGCGCATCGGCGTGACCCGTCAGGCGGTGGCCAAGTGGGAGAGCGGGGAACGCGCTCCCGATCTGAACAACTGCGCCGCCCTGGCGGAGCTGTACCATGTGACCCTGGACGACCTGGTGCGCCACGACCGCGCGAAGACCGGCGTTGGAGTGCCGCCCAAGGGAAAGCACATGTTTGGCCTGGTGACCGTGGGGGAGCGGGGACAGATCGTCATCCCCAAGCGCGCCCGGGAGATCTTTGGCATCCGGCCGGGGGATCAGCTGATGCTGCTTGGAGATGAGGGAAGGGAGAACCGGGGCCTGGCCCTGGTGGACCCCAAGGTGTTCCTGGCCAATGTGGAGGCGCTGGAGCGCGCCTTCCGGCGGAAGGGCGGCGAGGAAGCGTGAGGCGGATTTGGCTGGATAACCTGCGCTGGGTCATCATTCTGCTGGTGGTGCTCCATCACCTGGTTTGCTTTTTCAACAGCGCGGGGGTGCCGATGAATGTGAACGCCCCCGGCATTCCCGCTCTGGACGCCATCGCCTACTTCTGTTATCCGTGGTTTATGCCCTGTATGTTTCTGCTGGCCGGGATCAGCGCCCGGTATGCCCTGGAAGAGCAGAGCACGGGGCGGTTTCTGGCGGCGCGGGTGCGCAAACTGCTGATCCCCTTTGCGGCGGGGGTGGTCCTGCTGGGGATACCGCTGGTCAGCTTCGCCTTCGCCGTCAAGGGAGGCTCGGTGGGCGAGATGATCGCCTATTTCCCCTCGCCCGCCATTGCGCTGTTCTTTCTGGCCCTCATGGGCATGGGGCCGCAGTGGTTCCTGCTGGCGCTGTTTCTCGTCACCCTGCTGCTGCTGCCCTTGCGCAGGCTGGACCGGAGCGGCCGGTTCTACGATCTGTGCGGCCGGGCGGGCATGCCCGTACTGCTGGGCCTTTGGCTCCTGTTCTGGGCCGGTTCCCAGGTGCTGAACGCCACCAACCGCTATCTGCTCTACTTCGTACTGTTTTTGGCGGGGTACTTCCTCTTCGCACACGACGAGGTGACGCAGCGGCTCCAGCGATTTCATCTGCCCCTGCTGGGGGCGTCCGGGGCGCTGCTGGTCTGGGTGCTGGCGCGGTGGTTCGGCAAAAGCTTTGCCGACGCTGCCTTTGTGGAAGACCCGGTTACCACCCTGTTTGGCTGGTGCATGACACTGGCCGCCGTGGGCTGCGCGCGGGCCTGGGGGGATCGGGAGAACCGCCTGACCCGATACATAAGCGCCCGGGGGTTCGCCCTCTATCAGTTCCACTATCTGGTCCTGACGGTGTGTACCTGGGGGGTGACCAACTGGCTGAATCTGCCCGCCGGTTGGAACTATCTGCTCTGCCTGGGGCTCACCCTGGCCATCTGCCTGGGGCTGTATGAGCTCGTTTCCCGCGTACCGGTGCTGGGAGACCTGTTTGCGCTGCGCCGGAAAGGAAAAGGAGGGCGGTAGCGGCCTGCCGGCGCCGCCCGCGCAGCATCATGGCCGGAAGCCCCGTCCGGAAAAACGAAAACACGGCCGCCGCAAGAAGCATGGGTCTTGCGGCGGCCGTGTTCAGTCGTGATGTAAGGGCTGCTGGCGGCGGAAGGGAGCGGGCAGGTACTCATCTGCCCCGCCTTCTCCGGCCATATCCCGCATCCGGGCCCGTACTTTGAAGATGCAGTCGTCCTCAGAGGCACGGCCCAGCACCACATCCTCCGCAAAGGCATGGCAGGAAGGGGCCCCGCAGGAGCCGCAGTGGAGGCCGGGCAGGTGGGATTCCAGCGCCTGGATGCGCAGCTGCTTGGCCATGGCCGCCTCCCGATCCTCGTCCAGCAGGAAGGCGGGCAGGTATTGCAGCTGCTTGTCCCGCCGCACGATCTCCTGCGCCGGCCCCTGGAGGGTGAAGCTGCTGCGCGTTTCCGGCAGGCCCTTCATCAAGCCGCGCAGGCGCATTTTTGCAGCGTAAGGATTTTCCACATTGAAGCAGCCGCCCACACAGCCTTGCGTACAGGCGGAAAGCTCCAGGAAATCCGCCTCGGGCAGGCGGCCGTCTTCGATCTCCTCCAGCATGCGGATGACGTTTTCGATCCCGTCCACCGCCACGCAGCCCTCGCTGGCGCGGGCCGCGCTCTCTCCGCCGCAGGCCGCCCAGCTCAGGCCCAGGGCGCCCGCAGTGGAGTGGGGCTCCACCCGTTCCAGCTCCCGCATGGGGGTCAGCAGGCGCAGGTATACGTCCCGGACGGCGAAGGCTCCGTCCAGCACCGGTTCCCGCAGTCCCTGGGAGACCCGGGCGGCGGTAACCTTGGACGAACAGGGCACGATGGCGAATACGCCGATCTGCTCCGGCGCAAGGCCGGTCTCGGCCTCCGCCTCCCGCCGGGCCAGGATAGCGGCCAGTTCCATCGGCAGGATGGTGCAGGCCACATGGTCGATGAGCTTTGGGAAGCGCATGCGGATCAGCCGCATCACGGTGGGGCAGGAGGAGGAGATTTGGGGCGTTACCGCCGGACGCCCCCGGCGCAGGACGCATTCATGCTCAAAGGCCGAGATCAGCTCGGCCGCACGGGCCACCTCCCAGACCTTGTGAAAGCCGATCTTCAAAAGGCCGTTCAGAACGATGTCCACATCGTCCAGGTGCTGGAACTGTGTGTAAAGCGCGGGCTCGGGCAGCGCCACGCAGTAAGAAAACTCCTTCAGCCGCTCCAGAGCGTCGCCCACGGACTTGATGGCCTTGTGGGGACACACGCGGATACAATTGCCGCAGTCGATGCAGCGGTCGGGCAGAATGGTGGCCTTGCGCCCGCGCACACGGATCGCCTCCGTGGGGCAGCACTTGATGCAGGAGGTGCAGCCCCGGCAGCGCCTGTCATCCAGGACTACGGAATGCCTCATGCTCATGGGGCCCTCTCACCTCCTTTGGCTGGATGATTCCTCACTGGGGAATTTTGATCACGACGGTGACCACAGTGCCCTTGCCTACCTCGGTTTCAATGGTCATCTCATCGGAATAACGCTTCATGTTGGGCAGGCCCATGCCCGCGCCAAAGCCCAGCTCCCGGGCGGTGGGGCCTGCGGTGGAGTAGCCCTCCTGCATGGCCTGCTCCACATCGGGGATACCGGGACCAGTGTCGGTCATACGCAGGACGATGCGGTCCATGTCCACCTCGACCTCCGCCTCGCCGCCGTCGGCGTGGATGACCATGTTGATCTCGCCCTCGTACATGCAGATCGAGGCGCGGCGGATCACATCCTGGGGCAGGCCCAGCTTCTTCAGGGTGAGCTTCATCTTGCTGGAGGCCTCGCCGGCCTCGATCATGTCGCCGCCCTCCACAGGGTAGACCAGCTTAATTGTCTCCATCGCAGTATCCTCGCAATCCTTTGGAATATAACAGGCCGCAGGCCTCGTACATACGCTTGGGACAGGTCATCACAACGATATCCCGCTCTTCCGCCAGGTGCAGGATGTCCATACCGGGCATCTTTCCGCGGACGAAGACCACGCACTTCATCTCCACCATATCCGCGGTGCGGATCACCTGCGGATTGACCAGGCCCGTGAGCAGCAGCGCCTGGTTTTTGACAAACGCAAGCACGTCGCTCATAAAATCGCTGCCGCAGGCGGAAAAGACCTCCCGGTCCAGCTTGTCCTCACCCCACAATACCGTGGCGTTCAGGATCCCTTTGATCTCGGCAAGCCGCATAGGCTTTGTCCCCCTCATGATAAATCAAGCTTCTATATACGCCGACATTGTACCACAGATTCAGGGGATATGCCAAGGCTTCGTTCAAATATTCACAAACTTTTCCTGGTGAACGGCACAGTTTTGGATATTCCCAGCATTGACATGACACACGGCAATCCGATATAATCAACTTTATCAAGGTAAAGCGGTGGAATCCCGCCCGCCGCGCCTGAAATTTGGAAGGAAATCGAGGAGGCCATCTATCATGGGAAACGAGCGCGTGTACAATTTCTCCGCAGGCCCGTCCATGCTGCCGCTGGAGGTGCTTGAGAGAGCCGGTTCTGAAATCACGAATTACCAGGGCTCCGGCATGTCCGTCATGGAGATGAGCCATCGATCTAAGGTGTTTCAGAAGATCTTTGACGATACCCAGGCCAAGTTCCGCAAGCTGCTGGGCGTGCCTGAGGGCTATAAGGTCCTCTTCCTGCAGGGCGGTGCTTCCGCCCAGTTCTCTATGGCGCCCCTGAACCTGATCGGCAGGACCGGCAAGGCCGATTACGCCGTCACGGGCAACTTCTCCAATATCGCCTACAAGGAGGCCAAGAAGTTCGGCCAGATCCATCTGGCCGCCTCCTCCGAGGACCGGAACCACACCTATATCCCCGCGCAGGAGCAGTTGGAGCTGGATCCTGAGGCGTCCTATTTCTACTACTGCGCCAACAACACCATCTACGGCACCGAGTGGCAGTACGTGCCCGAGACCGGCAACGTGCCCATCGTGTGCGATATGTCCTCGGACATCCTCTCCCGTCCGGTGGACGTGAGCAAGTACGGCATCCTCTTCGCCGGCGCACAGAAGAACATGGCCCCCGCGGGTCTGACCGTGGTGGTCATCCGGGAGGATCTGGCCGGGCAGGAACTGCCCTATACCCCGCTGATGATGAATTACAAGACCATGATTGACAAGGACTCCATGTACAATACACCGCCCTGCTGGTGCATCTACATCCTGGGCCTGGTGCTGGACTGGCTGGAGGAGAAGGGCGGCATTCCCGGCATGGAGGCCATCAAGCACTCCAAGGCCCAGATGCTCTACGACGTGATCGATTCGTCCCGCCGGTTCACCTGCGCGGTGGAGCCCGGCTCCCGGTCCGATATGAACGTGGTCTTCCGCACCGGCAGCGACGAGCTGGATGCCCAGTTCGTCAAGCAGAGCGTGGAGGCCGGCTTTACCAACCTGAAGGGCCACCGCAGCGTGGGCGGGATGCGCGCTTCCATTTACAACGCCATGCCCACCGAGGGCGTGGAGAAGCTGTGCGATTTTATCCGCGCGTTCGATCAAAACAATTGAAGGAGGAGGGACAACGATGTTCCGGATCAAGACGCTGAATAAGATTTCCCCGGCCGGGCTGTCCGTGCTGGATCAAACCCGCTTCTCCGTCAGCGGAGATGTGGAGAATGAGGACGGCATCCTCGTCCGTTCCGCCGACATGCACGAGTATCCCTTCCCCGACGCCCTGCGCTGCATCGCCCGGGCGGGGGCGGGCACCAATAATATCCCCATCGACCGCTGCTCCGAGGCGGGCGTCGTGGTCTTCAACACCCCCGGCGCCAACGCCAACGCCGTCAAGGAACTGGCCGTGTGCGCTCTGCTGCTGTCCTCCCGCAACGTGGTGGGCGGCTCCGCCTGGGTGCGGGAGCAGGCCGGCGCCGGAGCAGACGTGGAGAAAGTGGTGGAGAAGGGCAAGAGCCAGTTCGTGGGCCCGGAACTCTCCGGCAAGATGCTGGGCGTCATCGGCCTGGGCGCCATCGGCGTGCAGGTGGCCAATATCGCCACCAAGCTGGGCATGACCGTCTTCGGCTACGATCCCTTCCTGTCCGTAGACGCGGCGCTCTCTCTGTCCCGCCTGGTGCACCGGGCCATGGATCTGGAGACCATTTATAAAAACTGTGACTACATCACCATCCATGTTCCGCAGACCTCCGAGACCCGCGGGATGATCAACGAGGATTCCATCCATATGATGAAGGGCAACGTGCGCATCATCAACCTGGCCCGGGGCGGACTGGTCAACGACGACGACATGCTGGCCGCGCTGGAGTGCGGCAAGGTGGCGGCCTATGTCACCGACTTTCCCAACAACAAGATCCTCCAGGGCAAAAACGTCATCCCCATCCCCCATCTGGGCGCCTCCACCCCCGAGAGCGAGGAGAACTGCGCCGTCATGGCCGCCCAGCAGATGCGGGATTACCTGGAGAACGGCAACATCAAAAACTCCGTCAACCTGCCCACCCTGGTGCAGGAGTGGAGCGGCATCTCCCGCCTGTGCGTCATCCACCGCAACACCCCGGGCATCATCGCCCAGATCACCGGCGTGCTGTCCAAGGATGGGGTCAACGTGGAGAATATGACCAACAAGTCCAAGAAGGACTACGCCTACACTGTGGTGGATGTGGGCAGCCGGGTCAGCGACAGCGTCGCCAATGAGATCCGCGCCATTGACGGCGTGCTGCGGGTGCGCCTGCTCAACCACTGAAACGCAGCCGGACCGACCAGCCAAAACGCCCCGCGCGTCACTGACGCGCGGGGCGTTTTGGCTGGCCGGAAAAGGGCGCAAGACCTGTTCCGGCCGGGGAACGGGGCGTTGCGGCCACCGGTTTGGAGCGGGGCGGGCGCATGCGTTACAGGGCGCGGCCGCATAGGCGGTCGGTACATGCCGCACAGCCCAGGGCGGCGTTGGTCTGCTCCCAAAAGCGCTCCGGATGGAGATGAAACGCCGCTTCCCAGACCACAAACACCAGCAGGGCCAGAAAAAAGAGGCTCAGGGTGAAAAAGCCCGCCGCGAAGACGAAGGGACTGAACATCATCAGGTGGTCCCAATTGAAGATGCGGCAGGTAGCGCAGCAGCGGTTTTTCAGAAAGAAGATCCGGAAAGGGCAGAAGAAGAGCACACAGATCAGGTCGCATACATAAAAGCATACACAGAGCAGAAAAAGCTCTGCCTTTCCCAGCACCCGCGTACGGTAGAGCAGACCGACCGCCAGAGTGAGGAGCAGCCACAGCAGAAAGACCGCTCCGGCGGTCTGGTCGCTCTGGCGGACGAACGTGCGCAGGGCCGCCCGGTCCGGAGCGCGCCCGGTCGGGATACGGCAGCGGGAGAACTGCTTCTGGGAACCGAGCGCCATATGCCGGCGCAGGGGGAGCAGCTGGAGGACCATGTCGCCCGCCCAGACCAGCCAGAACAGGTGGAGCACGGAAAAACCGCGGAAAAAGGCCGCCCCGTCCAGAACGGCAAAGACCTCCGGCCGCAGCAGCCGCAGCAGCAGTGCGGCCAGAGCCGCGGCGATGCGGAAGGTCAGGCGGAACAGGTATTTCCTGCGCATGGATACGCGCGTTTTTGTTGCAGGAGTGGTCACGGAATTGATACACCCATTTCCTGATGAACTTCGAAGGCGTCTCCAGGGCGTTTTCACGCAGTCTGTGGGATCGACGCCTGCGCGCGGGGCCTGGCCGCAGCGCGGCAGGAATTTGACCGAAGGGCCGGACGAATACGCCTGCACCTGCAGATTTTAAAAATAGGATAGCACTTTTAGCGGCAAAAGACAATGCCGCAGCGCCGGAAGACCGGACCCAAAGCGCGGATGGTATTGCGTTTTGGACCGCGCGAGGATACAATACCCCTACGGGAAGGAGATGGGACGATGCAACTCAATGCCGCGGCGCGGGCCGCGTTTGACGCCATGAGCGAAGGCGTTACCATCATCGACATCGAAGGAAAGATCGTCTTCGGCAACCGGGCCTACCGCTCGTTTCTGAACAAAGAGGCCGGGGGCGATATCGGGGAGATCGAGGGCTACCGCCTGCGGGACCTGCGGCCGGGCGCCCGTCTGCCGGAGGTGCTGGAGGCGGGAAAGCCCATTCTTCACATTACCCGCAAGGAGATCGAGGATTTCTATTTTGTCAACATGTACCCGATTTATCAGAATGGCCTGCTGGTAGGCGGGCTCTCGGTCGTGACCTTTTTGGAGGACGCCTATCAGGCCCGGGAGGAGCTGGAGGCGATGGAAGCCCGCAGCCGTCAGGTGCTGCGCAGCATCAACCGCGCCAACGGAGCCCGTTATACGTTTGACGATATCGTGGCCGTGAGTCCCGCCGCCGTGCAGGCCAAGGAGCTGGCGCAGAAGATCGCCGCCACCGACGCCACCGTGCTGCTGGCCTCGGAAAGCGGCACCGGCAAGGAACTCTATGCGCAGGCCATTCACAATGCCAGCCCCCGGCAGGAGGGGGTCTTCGTGGCGATCAACTGCTCCAACTTCAACGCGCAGCTGCTGGACTCCGAGCTGTTCGGCTATGCGGAGGGGGCCTTTACCGGGGCGCGGAAGGGCGGCAAGGTGGGCCTGTTCGAGGCCGCCGACGGCGGCACCCTGTTCCTGGACGAGGTGTCTGAAATGGACATCAGCCTCCAGGCCAAGCTGCTGCGGGCCCTCCAGGAGCATCGGGTGCGTCCGGTCGGGGCGGTAAAGGAGACGGAGGTGGACGTGCGGGTCATCGCAGCCTGCAATGCCGACCTGCCGGAATACGTCCGCAGCGGCAAATTCCGCAAAGACCTGTACTACCGTTTGAACACCTTTCCCATCCGGATCCCGCCCCTGCGGGAGCGTCCGGGCGATGTCCCTGTCCTGGCCCAGGCCATTCTGGACGAGCTGTCCCACAAACTGCGCAGGAATTTTCATCTGTCGGTGGACGCCGCGGAGCGCCTGCGGGAGCACGACTGGCCGGGCAACGTGCGGGAACTGCGCAATGTTCTGGAGTTTTCCGCTTATCTTACCCCCTCGGGGCTGATCAGCGCCGACACGCTGCCCGGCGACCTGGGGCGCCGGGAGGACGGTGTGCCGCGCACGCTGGCCCAGCGGACCCGCGACTTTGAGAAGCGAACCATTCTGGCCCTGCTGGAACACAACGGGTCCTCGCTGGAGGGTAAGAAAAAAACCGCCAAGGAACTCGGTATTTCTCTGGCTACCCTCTACAACAAACTATCTGTTTTCTAAAAATTTAATGCTTCATAAACGTTTGTTTCTAAAGAATTAGAATTTTGTTCTATTTTTTAAGAATCCTTACAGTGTCAGCTTTCTTGCCTTTTCTACTCCCCGATTTGCATATCTTGTTCTGAAAATTTAGAATTCGTTTTGAACCCGGATATTTCCTCCACCCGTGTATCCATTGGGATTTCTAGCTTTTACAGCTTTTGTTTATGCTGCCTATTTTGGCATGCCGCTTGCTTCTGTTTCGGGTGTGTACACAAATTCCCGCTGTACGCAAACACGGTTGTTATACAAAGCGAGAGGGTATGCAACGTGTGGCTAAACAGCGGGCCACCGCCACAACACATAATTTTGGGGAGGTAGACCATGAAAGCAGCGTTAATGTTCATCCTGATCGTAGTAATATGTCTCATCGGTATTTTGGCAGGCAGAAAGGTAAAAAGTGCCGCCCAATGGGCAAACGGCGGTAAGAATCTGAACTGGGTAACTGTAGGTATCCTGCTGGTTACATTTCAAATTGGCGGGACTTCTACTATTGGTGCGACCCAGAATGGGTATACCCTGGGTATCGGCGGTGCATGGTATGGCATTGCCGGCACTGTAGCCATGATTCTGTCTATGTTCTTCATTACCCACCTGCGTAAATACATTACAGAAGACACCATTTCCAACTTCATGAAGAACCGCTATTCCTCCGGCATTAGCAACCTCTACTCCTATTCCTATCTGATTATGGGTTTTATCTACATTCCCATTCAGCTTTTCACCGTTACCACTGTATTCCGCACCATTATTCCTGCTCTGGACCTGACCTGGGCCTGCATCATCGGCCTGGTGTTGGCCATTTCTTATACTGTGGTCTCTGGTGTCAACGGTGCTAACTACGTCAGCAAGGTGGGTTGTATCCTGATGTATGTCGCCATGGCCATCGGCTTGGTGCTGGTAATGAACCAGACCGGCGGCTTTGCCACACTGACCAACACCCTGGACGCAAGCTACTTCAACCTCTTTACCATGCCCCCCAAGACCTGGTTTAGCTGGTTTCTGACCTGTTTTGTGGCCTTCCTCACCATGCAGGCCGCCATTCAGCCTTCCCTCATCGCTAAGGATGACGCTTCCGCCAGAAAGGGTATCTTTTTTGGTGCCGTACTCAACCTTCCATGCGGTTTCATCTGCGCTCTGCTGGGTATGGTGTGTATCGCCATGAACCTGGACGTGGGCGGCAGCAGTTCTCTAGCTTTCGCCACCGTTATTAACACTTACTGCCCAAACTGGCTCACCGCACTTATTTTTGCGTCCATTGCCCTGATTGTTATCTGTACCCTGGCCGGACAGCTGCTGGCCATCTGCACCATCATACGTCAGCTACTGTTGCCTGTTTATGAGAAGAGGCAGGTCTCCGAACGCACCCAGCTGACCTATACCCGGCTCATCGCTTTTGCATACGGATTTATCACCATTATCCCAACCTTTATGATCCAACAGTCTTTCCTCAATGAGCTGGTCACGGTACTCATAGCCTGCGTTACCGGTCCCATGTTCTTTGCCTTAGTAGCCGGAATGTTCTGGAAGAAAATGAATGCGAGGGCCGCAGGCTGGAGCATCGTTTCTGGCATTCTGGTGGGTATTGTCTGGGTTCTCACTGGTATGAGCGTCTCCTGGCACCCTGTCTATATCATTCTGCCGGTTTCTTCTCTGGTAGGTTTTGTGGTATGTAAGCTCACTGCAGGAAACACCATCCAGAAGACCTAACTCGTCTCTGTTATCCACCTAAAACTGCTTATCTGAGAAGAAAGGACCGAAACACCCATGAAATATGTGCTCGATCATACTGACAAGCCCTATGCCAAGCTGTTTGAAGATATTTCCGCTATTCCTCGGGGTAGCTTTAAGGAAGAAAAAATTGCCGATTTTGTGTGCAGCTTTGCCGAGAATTTGGGACTGGAATATACCCGGGATAGTGCCAACAATGTTGTAGTACGTAAGCCCGCTACACCCGGCTACGAGGCCCATGAGGTAGTTATGCTCCAAGGGCACATGGACATGATCTGGAACAAGCGCCCGGACAGCACATTTGACTTTGAGCACGAAGGCATTAAACTAAAGGTCACTGACGACGGTTATCTGATGGCAGAGGAGACCACCTGCGGCTCCGATGATGGCGTAGCCGTGGCTTATATGCTGGCCATTTTGCAGGACAAGAGCCTGAAGCACCCGGAATTAGAGTGTGTCTTTACCACGGCGGAGGAACCCGGTCTGTACGGCGTTCAGAAATTTGATTGCTCCCAGCTGAAGGCCCGGAAGTATGTTAGCATGGATGGCAACCTAGAGGGTACCAGCCTGCTCATTGCTGCCGGTGCCGCCAACGCCCGCTTCACTAAGCGCTTCCAGCGGGAAGTTCTGAAGGATGCAGCGGAGCTGGCCATCCAGGTTCACGGACTAACTGGAGCCCACGTCCAGTTTCAGGAGCGTCAACTGGCCAACGCCATTAAGACGGTGGTACGTATTGTCTATTACATCCGCAAAGAGGTGCCCTGCCGACTCATCAGTCTGAACGGCGGCAGCCAGACCACCATTCCCGTAGACTGCACCGCCCGCATAGCCTTGGCCCTTGAACACATGGACAAGGCCCGGGAGGTTGCACAGCGGGTGCTAGAAGAGGTTAAGTTTGAGCACAAGGAGAGCGACCCCAACATGACCCTCTCCCTCAGCGAGAAGGCCCATGCATCCCCCGCCATGCCGGAAGATGTCACAGACAAGGTGGTCACCCTGCTTCGTCTGCTCCCCGCAGGCCTGGTGGATACCAGCCTGGTCTTCCCCGGCCTGCCCATCTCTTCTTTCAGCCTAGAGACCATTGAGACCACAGATAGCTCTATCGGCTGGTTCTACCGCCCCACCAGCGCCATTACCTCCAAGATGCTAGATATGGATGAGCAAAGCCGACTGTTGGCCCAACTATTTGACGTGGAGTATCATGTAGAAAACTACTTCTACGGCCACAATGTAGAGGCTGGGACTCCCCTTTACAATGTGTTTGACCAAGTATGGTTCGAGCAGAATGGCGAGCATATCCGCCCCATTGGTGCCCACTATGGTAATGAGATTGGCTTTTTCCTGCGCAATATGCCTTGGCTGGATATGATTCTGCTAGTGGCCACTCATTATCAGGCCCACACTCCAGACGAAAAGCTGGATATAGCTTCCTTTGACCGTTGCTATCGCTGCTTGGTGGAGATTCTGAGGCGAGTCTAAGGCTCCGCCGAAGCACACAGTATTTCCTTTTAACCGTAGACCTCAGTCCATTGTTGCCGCGACTTTCAACAAGAAGGAGCAATTACCATGAAAACCATCCGCATCGGCAGCGGCGCCGGTTATGCCGGCGACCGTTTGGAGCCCTCTCTGGAGCTCATTGAGAAGGGCAATCTGGACTACATCAGCTACGAGTGCCTGGCCGAGCGCACCATCGCCATCGGCCAGCAGGCCAAGCTGAAAGACCCCGCCAAGGGCTATAACGGCCTTTTGGAGCACCGTATGGAGAAGGCGCTTCCCCTGGCCTGGGAGCACAAGGTGAAGGTCATTACCAACATGGGCTCCGCCAACCCCCAGGCGGCGGCCCGAAAGTGTGTGGAGATCGCCCACCGGCACGGCCTGACCGGGATGAAGATCGCCTGCGTCACCGGAGACGACCTGCTGCCCGTCATCGACAAATACAGGGATGCCGAGGTGTGGGAGACCCATGAGCCCCTGTCCAAGCTGCCCGGCGAGATCGTCTCCGCCAACGCCTACATGGGCGTGGAGGGGATCCTGAAGGCGCTGAATATGGGCGCCGACGTGGTCATCACCGGCCGTGTGTCCGACCCGGCCATCTTCCTGGCGCCCATCATCCATGAATTCGGCTGGTCCCTGGAGGACTGGGACAAGCTGGGCAAGGGCACGATGATCGGCCACCTGCTGGAGTGCGGCGGGCAGGTCACCGGCGGCTACTACGCCGAGCCGGGCAAAAAGGACGTGCCCGGCGTGGGCCATCTGGGCTTCCCCATCATCGAGGTATCCGAGGACGCTTCCTTCTTCGTCACCAAGGTGCCCGGGGCGGGCGGCATGGTCACCCCCGACACCTGCGCCGAGCAGATCTGCTACGAGATCCACGACCCCGAGGTCTACCTGACCCCCGACGTGGTGGCCAACTTCAAGCAGGTCAAGTTCACCCAGACCGCTCCCGACGTGGTGAAGGCGGAAGGCGCCACCGGAAAACCCAAGACGGAGACCTTCAAATGCTCCATCGGGTATAAGGATTGTTTCATCGGCGACGGCGAGATCAGCTACGGCGGCCCCGGTTGTGTGGAGCGTGCCAAGCTGGCCCTGGAGATCGTCAAGGAGCGGCTGGAGCTGGTGGCCGCCGGTAAGTTCGACGAGCTGAAGTTCGACCTCATCGGCTGCAACAGCCTGTATTGGAACCCGGACTACAAGTATAACGAAGCGCCCTCCGAGGTGCGGGTCCGTGTGGCCGGCCGGGCCAAGACCAAAGCGGACGCCGATCTGATCGGCAACGAAGTGGAGGCGCTCTATACCAACGGCCCCGCAGGCGGCTGCGGCGCTGTGAAGCGGACCCGCGACATCGTCTCCGTGGCCTCCATCCTGGTCAGCCGCTACGATGTGAAGCCGCAGGCCGAGCTTTTTGAAGTCTGATCGGGACAGAAAGGAAGGATGCATCATGAAACTCTGGGATATCGCGCATTCCCGTACCGGTGACAAGGGCAACATCTCCAACGTGTCCCTGATCGCCTATGACGGCAAGGATTATGAGATGCTCAAGGAGAAGGTCACCGCCGAGCGGGTGAAGGAGCACTTCAAGGGCATCGTCAAGGGCGAAGTGGTCCGCTATGAGCTGCCCAACATCCACGCGCTCAACTTCGTCATGTACGCCGCCCTGGGCGGCGGCGTGACCCGCTCCCTGTCCGTGGATATGCACGGCAAGGGCCTGAGCTCGTACCTGCTGGATCTGGACATCTGAACGGGATCGGCTGCCCCTTCCCGCAGCCCTTCCCGATCCGCCCCAAACGATGGGCCGCAAGACCGCCGCGGGGCTCCGGAATCAATCCGGAGCCCCGCGGCGGTTTTGACCGATGGAGCAAACCTGAGCGGACGCTTATGCGTCCACCACTTCGCCCCGCAGCACGGTATGGGACGAAACGGTCAGCTGGCCGTCCACACAGTCTACGGTGAGGGTCTCGCCGGGAGCGGCCTCGTCGGCAATGATCCTGCGGCTGATGAGCGTCTCCACCGTATGCTGCACGAAGCGGCGCAGGGGCCGGGCACCGAAGGCGGGGTCGTAGGCGCTGTCGATGATGAAGCGCCGGGCGCTGTCGGTAAGGGTCACGGTGAGCTGTTTCTCCGCCAGGCGGCCGTTGAGCTCGGCTGTCAGCAGGTCGATGATGCGGGTGATGTTCTCCTTGGTCAGGGGTTTATAGAAAACGATCTCGTCCAACCGGTTCAAAAACTCGGGACGGAAGGAGTGATGCAGCAATTCCGTGACGGCCTTCCGGGCCGCTTCGGTAATTTCCCCGCCGGCGTCGATGCCGTCCAGCAGATACTGGGAGCCCAGGTTGGACGTCAGGATGATGATGGTATTCTTGAAGTCCACCGTGCGGCCCTGGCTGTCTGTGATACGCCCGTCGTCCAGGACCTGGAGCAGTACGTTGAACACGTCGGGGTGGGCCTTCTCCACTTCGTCGAACAGCACCACGGAATAGGGATGGCGGCGCACCGCCTCGGTGAGCTGGCCGCCCTCCTCGTAGCCCACGTATCCCGGAGGGGCGCCAATGAGCCGGGAGACGCTGAACTTCTCCATATATTCGCTCATGTCGATGCGCACCAGGTTCTTCTCACTGTCGAACAGAGCTTCGGCCAGAGCCTTGGCCAGTTCCGTCTTGCCTACGCCGGTAGGGCCCAGGAACAGGAAGGAGCCGATGGGGCGGTCCGGGTCGGCGATCCCCGCCCGGGAGCGGAGGATGGCCTCGCTGACCAGGCGCACGGCCTCGTCCTGACCCACGACCCGCCGGTGGAGGATGTCCTCCAGGTGGAGCAGCTTCTCCCGCTCGCCCTCCATCAGCTTGGCCACCGGGATGCCGGTCCAGCGCTCGATGATGCGGGCGATCTCTTCCTCCGTGACCTTATCCCGCAGCAGGGAGCGGGCTCTGCCCTCGTTGGCGATGGCCTCTTCGGCCTCCAGCTGCTTTTTCAGCTCGGGAATCCTGCCGTACTGCAGCTCCGCGGCCCGGTTCAGGTCGTACTCCCGCTGGGCCTTCTCCAGCGCGGCGTTGGCGGCCTCCAGCTCCTCGCGGAGCTTCTGGACCTTGCCGATGGCGTTTTTTTCGTTTTCCCACTGGGCCTTCTTGGCGTTGAACTCGTCCCGCAGTTCGGCCAGCTCCTTCCGGATCTCGGACAGATGCTCCTGGGACAGGGTATCATCCTCTTTTTTCAGGGCGGCCTCTTCGATTTCGTGCTGGATGATCTTCCGCTGGATCACGTCCAGCTCGGTGGGCATGGAGTCAATTTCGGTGCGGATCATGGCGCAGGCCTCATCGATCAGGTCAATGGCCTTATCGGGCAGGAAGCGGTCGGTGATATAGCGGTTGGAGAGGGTGGCGGCGGCGATGATGGCGCCGTCCTGGATCTTCACGCCGTGATAGACCTCGTAGCGCTCCTTCAGGCCGCGGAGGATGGCGATGGTGTCCTCCACCGTGGGCTCGTTCACCAGGACGGGCTGGAAGCGCCGCTCCAGCGCCGCGTCCTTCTCGATATACTGGCGGTATTCGTTGAGGGTGGTGGCGCCGATGCAGTGCAGCTCGCCCCGGGCCAGCATGGGCTTGAGCAGATTGCCCGCGTCCATGGCGCCCTCGGTCTTGCCGGCCCCCACGATGGTGTGCAGCTCGTCGATGAACAGGACGATGCGGCCTTCCGATTTTTTGACCTCGTTCAAAACGGCCTTCAGGCGCTCTTCAAACTCGCCCCGGTACTTGGCGCCCGCAATCAGGGAGCCCATATCCAGGGCAAAGATGGTCTTGTCCTTCAAAGAAGCGGGCACGTCGCCCTTCACGATGCGCTGGGCCAGCCCTTCGGCGATGGCGGTCTTGCCGACGCCGGGCTCGCCGATGAGCACGGGGTTGTTCTTGCTCTTGCGGGAGAGGATGCGGATGACGTTACGGATCTCGTCGTCCCGGCCGATGACCGGGTCCAGCTTGCTGCTCCGGGCCCGCTCCACCAGGTCGGAACCGTACTTTTTCAGCGCGTCATAGGTCTCCTCCGGATGGTCGGAAGTGACCCGCTGGTTGCCCCGGACATTGGTCAGCGCCTGAAGGACGCCCTCCCGGGTGACGTTATAGGTGCGGAAGAGCTCCTTGAGCGCCCGGTCGGCGGTATCGACCAGCGCCAGCAGCAAATGCTCCACCGAGACGTATTCATCCTTCATGCCGGCGGCGATGGACTCGGCCGTGCTCAAAGCTTTGTCGACCCCGGCGGAGACGTAGAGCTTGCCCTGCTCCCGGCCGGAACCGGAGACCCGGGGCAGTTTTTCCACCTCCGCTTTGACCGCGGCGGTGAGGGAGGGGACCGTGAGGCCCAGATTGCCCAGCAGCTGCGGGATCAGGCCGCCCTCATCGGCGAGCAGCGCGAGCAGAAGATGCGCCTGCTCGATCTGCTGGTTGCCGTATTCGGTGGTCAGAGCCTGGGCGTTCTGTACGGCCTCCAGGGATTTTTGGGTATAGTTCTGCGCGTTCATATCGCGTCACGTCCTTTCGAAAAACGAAATTGAAAAAACCGGAAACGGGGCGCCGGCCCCCCGCCGGCGCCCCGTTTCCGTAAGGTTCCGGTTGGGGATAGCGCGCAACAGGTTACTCGATGGCGATCCGGCGGCTTTCCGGCACGGCGGGAACCGTCTTGGGCAGGGTCAGCTCCAGAATGCCGCTTTTATAGGCGGCGGTGATGGCGGTCTCATCGATGCCGGTGATATCGAAGGAACGGGTGAAGCAGCCGTACCGGCGCTCCCGGCGGATGTAGCTGCCCTTGCCGTCCTTCTGGTCGCTGTGCTCCTGATGGGCGGCGGTGATGGTCAGGATACCGTCCTTCACGTCCAGGGAGATATCCTCCTTCTCAAAGCCGGGCAGCTCCGCCTCCAGGACGAATTTGTCGCCGTCGTCGCGGATGTCGGTGCGGAAGGCGGGCAGACTGGCATTGCTGCTGCGGAAGAAATTGCGGGTGAAGTTATCAAAGGTGTCAAACAGATTGTCGTCGCTGCGTTCGAAAGGAAGCATACCAAACATAAAAAACTCTCCTTTTCCAGTTGATTTGTTGGGAAAATAGATTAGCAAATAATTGAATCAAGTGCTAAACACGAAACAAAAGCATGGCGTTCAACCTCTTTCCGGGGCCATACGGCCCGCTGAATCTCTTTTTCTGATGTTTAGTATAGGGCCGTTTTGTGAACAAATATACACGTAATTGTGGCCAAATTGTAAACATTAGCACTCGTAGTTGAAGAGTGCTAACGGAAAGACGCCCTTTACGCGGCGAAGGAAAAGGGGTATAATCGGCTGGACTGCGTACAAAAGGTGGCGAATCATGCGATGAAACGAACCAATGACCTGGGCCGTGATCCTGTGTTCCCGCTGGTGTGCCGGCTGGCCATTCCAACCATGCTGGCCCAGCTGGTCAGCGTGCTTTACAGCATCGTGGACCGGATCTACATCGGCAATCTCCCGGTCATCGGGGACCTGGCCCTGGCAGGCGTGGGGGTATGCGGCCCCATCGTGACCCTGCTCTCCTCCTTTGCCACCCTGGTGGGGCTGGGAGGCGCGCCCATTCTGGCCATGCGTATGGGGGAGGGCAATCCCAAACAGGCGGGGCGGGTCCTGTCCAACTGCTTTTTGATGCTTCTGGCGCTCTCCGGCGCCCTCACGGCCCTGTTCCTGCTGAGCAAGGAGCAGCTGCTGCTGTGGTTCGGGGCCAGCGCGGATACCTTCGGCTATGCGGACACCTATCTGACGATCTACACCGCAGGCACCTTTTTTGCCCTGATGGCGGCGGGGATGAACAGCTTCCTCATCGCCCAGGGGTTCTCCGGTCTTGGGATGGCCACAGTGGTGCTGGGGGCGGTGCTCAATATCGTACTGGACCCGCTCTTTATGTTTGGACTGGATTTGGGCGTGGCCGGTGCGGCCCTGGCCACGGTGCTCTCCCAGATGGCCTCCTGCGGTTTCGTGCTGACCGCCCTGCTGCGGCCGAAGATGCCCGTCCCCCTGCGCTGGGGGGGCTTTTCCCGGTCCATCATGCTGCGTGTGCTGGCGTTCGGATTGTCGCCCTTCCTCATCATCGCCACCGACAGCATCCTGCTCATCGTCCTGAATACGGTGCTCCAGCGCTACGGCGGGGCCGAGCTGGGGGACGCCCTTATTACCTGCGCCACCATCGTGCAGAGCTATCTGCTGCTCATCACCATGCCCATGGGCGGCCTGACCCTGGGCACCCAGCCGGTGATCAGCTTCAACTACGGCGCGGCCAGAGCCGACCGGATCCGGCAGGCAATGAAGTCGATCGTGGGGCTGTGCCTGGCATTCTGTGTGGGGATGACGCTTGTGACCCACACGCTGTCCCCGTATTTTGTCCGGCTGTTTACCCAAAGCCCGGAGCTGATCGAACGCTCGGTGCGGTATATCAAGATGTTCACCGCCATGATCATCCCGCTGGCCGTCCAGTATCCTCTGGTGGATGAGACCACCGCTCTGGGCCAGGTACGGCTGGCCCTGTTCTGCTCCCTGTTCCGCAAGTCGGTCTTCCTGGCGGGGCTGCTGCTGCTGCCCGCCCTGTTTTCGGCGGAAGCGACCTTCCTGTCCGAGCCCATTGCCGACGCTGTGGCCGCGAGCGTCACCACCTGCCTGTTCCTGCGCATCATCCCCAAGGTGCTGGAGCGGCGCGTCCGTGAAGCCGGGGCAGACCCGGCGCCCCGGCCCTGAAATGAGACAAGCGGCCCGGCGCATCAGCGCCGGGCCGCTTTCCAATGGATGTAACAGGGATCAGGGTTCTTTCCGCTGGCACTTCTTGGGCGTTACGCAGGTGCCCTCAGCAATGGCCACTACGATGGGCTCGTCCAGGAAATCGGCGGCGGAGTCGCTGATGTCGGGGCGGGGAACGGCCACCTTGCGGGCCTCGAACTTCATCTTGCGGGAGGTATTGCCGATGTGGGTGATCTCGCCGTAGGCCTCGATAAAATCACCGGCATACACGGGCGCCTTGAACTCGATGTTGTTATATGCGCAGAACAGGCCCTCGTCGCCGTCGCACTTGATCAGCAGCTCGGTGGCTACATCGCCGAACAGGTGCACCATGTGGGCACCGTCCACCAGATTGCCGCCGTAGTGGGCGTCCTTTGCAGACATGCGCAGACGAATCATAGAGGTGTATTTCTTCTCATCCATGTCGATCCACTCCTACTAAAATATTTTTTGCAGGAATTCTTGCCTTCCCTATTCTACGTCTTTCCGAAGGGGTTGTCAACCGGGGAAATTCGTGCTACAATGCGCTTATCCGCTTTAAAGCGCAAAAGCGCCTGAGGGGAAAGAGAAGCAAGGGAGCTTAAAGTATGGTTTCGGAACATATGGTAAAGCTGGGGATGAACCGCAACATCATGCGGGAGATCTTCGAGCATGGAAAGCGCCGGGCCAAGGTCGTGGGCGCGGGGAACGTATTGGACTTTTCCCTGGGCAACCCCAGCGTGCCGCCCCCGGCCAAGGTGAACGACACCATCCGGGCCGTGTTGGACGGGCCGTTGCACGACAGTGTCCACGCCTATACCAGCGCCCCTGGCGACCAGGGCTGCCGGGACGCGATCGCCGCCTCGCTGACCCACCGCTTCGGGGTGTTCTGCACGGGGGACGAGCTGTATCTGACCGTGGGCGCCGCCGCCGCCCTGTGCTGCTGCCTGTTCGGCCTGCATACGCCGGGGGATGAGTTTATCGTCATCGTGCCTTATTTCACCGAATACCGGGTATTCATCGAGAGCGCCGGGGCGAAAGCGGTGGAGGTTCCCGCCGCGCCCGGCACCTTTGATCTGGACCTGGCCGCCATCGAGGCCGCCATCGGGCCCAATACGAAAGGCATCCTGATCAATTCGCCCAATAACCCCGCGGGCGTGGTCTATCCCGCCGCCACCATCCGGGGGCTGGCTGATCTGCTGCACCGCAAAAGCAGCGAGTTTGGAAATCCCATTTACCTGATCTCCGACGAACCCTACCGGGAGGTGGTCTACGACGGGGTGGAGGTACCCTGGCTGCCCGCCTATTATGAGAACACTCTGGTGTGCTACTCCTACAGCAAGTGCCTCTCCCTGCCCGGCGAACGCATCGGCTATGTGCTGGTGCCCCAGAGCGTGGAGGACTGGGCCCGCGTGTACGCCGCCGTGGCCGGCGCCGGGCGGGGCATTGGGTACATCAACGCGCCCAGCCTGTTCCAGCATGTGGCGGCCGCCTGTGACGGCCTGACCGCCGATCTGAGCGTCTATGAGACCAACCGCAACCGGCTCTACCGCGGGCTGACGGAGATGGGGTATACCTGCGTCAAGCCGGACGGCACCTTCTATTTGATCTTCCAGGCCCCGGACCTGGATTCCATGGCCTTTTCCAAGCGGGCCATGAAGTATGACCTGCTGGTGGCGCCGACCGACACCTTCGGCTGCCCCGGTTATCTTCGGGTGGCCTTCTGCGTGGATACCGGACGGGTGGAAAAGGCCCTGCCGGTCTTCCGCAGGCTGGCCCAGGAGTACGGATTGTGCAAATGAGCAGAGAACTCCCCGCGGGCGGCGCCAGCCGCCCGCGGGGAGTTCTCTGCCTTCAGGCGATTTTCAGGTGCGCACGCTTGAGGGCGGCGCGGATGACCAGGCACAGGGGCGGGGCGATGAGGATGGCCACGGCGGCGTTGAACAGGGAGGCGGGGACCTTCAGCGGCAGGATGCCCACGGCAACGGCAGGCGGAAGCCCCTCCACCAGCAGGCCGTCGTATGCGAAGCACTTGAAAAAGTAGAGCACGTAATAGGCGATGCAGCCGCATACCGCGCCGGCCAGACAACGGGGATAGCGGGGAGCCTCCCGATGGGCGGCGCTGCGCAGGACCCAACCGGCCGCCAGGCCCATGATCCCCTTGGTGAGAAAGGTGATCCAGCACTCGGCGGCAAAAAGAGGGTTGGTCAGGTCGTACAGGGCGGAGCCCAGACCGGAGGCCAGCCCGCCTGCAGGGCCCAGCAGCAGGCCGGACAGACAGCACATGATATTGGCCAGGGTAAAAGAGGTTTTGCCGCCGATGGCAATGGGCAGGATGATGCGCAGATAATTGCTGACAAAGACCAGAGCGGTCATCATTCCCAGGACAGCCAGAGAAACGGCGCTCATGCGGCGATTTTTCATGACGAAGCACTTCCCATCTCAATTCTTCGGACCCCATTATATCCGGGAACTGACTATACTTCAAATGCCAGATTTTAAAAATATAATAAGGTCAGAAAAGGTTGGAATGCGGAAGAAGCGACCGGCGTGCGGAGGAACACAGCGAGTGCCCTGCCTGTACAGGCAGGGCACTCGCTGAAAACCGGAAGCGCGCGGCCGCCGCTTTGGGCCGGGCCGGATCAATACCGTCCAAAGTCGCCGGAGCGGCCCTCGGTCACGTCGGCGCCGAACTCGTAATCCTTGCCGGGCAGGATGGCGTTGAGCGCGATGCCGGCAATGGCGGCGATGGCCAGGTTGGTCAGGGTCACATGGGCCTCGCCGATGGAGAAGGTGATACCGCTGGAAAAGCCCAGACCGCACACCAGGATGACGGCGGCGATGATCAGGTTGCGGGAGTTGGTGAAGTCCACCCGGTTTTCCACCACGTTGCGTACGCCGATGGCGGAGATCATGCCGTAGAGGATGAAGGATACGCCGCCGATGATGGCGGTGGGGATGGAGTTGACCAGGGCGGCGAAGGCGGGGGAGAAGGACAGGATCACCGCGTAAAGGGCGGCCAGACGGACCACCTTGGGATCATACACGCGGGAGAGGACCAGAACACCGGTGTTTTCCCCGTAAGTGGTGTTGGCGGGGCCGCCGAACAGGCCGGCCAGGGAGGTGGCGATACCGTCCCCGATGAGGGTGCGGTGCAGGCCGGGGTCCTGAATGAAGTTTTGGCCCACGGTGGCGGAGATGGCGGACATATCGCCGATGTGCTCCATCATGGCGGCGATGGCGATGGGAGCCATGACCAGGATGGAGGTCACGTCAAACTTGGCGATCGAGCCGCCGAAGTCGGTGATGAAGGGCTGGAAGCCAAGGATCCGGGAGGCCGCCACGGAGGAGAAGTCCATCAGAGGCACCACCTCGCCGGCGGCATTGAGGGCGGTGGCGCCCATGGCGCTGGCGATCACGGCCACGAGATAGGGGACCACCACACCCAGGAGGATGGGGATGATCTTGATCATGCCGCGGCCCCAGATGTTGCAGACCACGATGACCGCGATGGACAGGATGGCCAGCCACCAGCAGGAGGAGGCGTTGGTCACGGCGGAGGGGGCCAGGTTCAGGCCGATGAGGATGATGATGGGGCCGGTGACCACAGGGGGGAGAAAGCGCATGACCCGCTTGACGCCCACCAGCTTGATAATGGCGGCCAGGATGACGTACAGCAATCCGGCGACCACGATGCCGCCGCAGGCATATTGAAGCTTGACGGCCGGGTCCATTCCGGCGTATTTGCCGGTGTCCAGGGCCGCCACGGCGGCAAAGCCGCCCAGATAGGCGAAGGAGGAGCCCAAGAAGGCGGGCACCTTCATTTTCGTGCAGACGTGGAAGAACAGAGTGCCGATTCCGGCGAAGAACAGAGTGGTCTGGATGGACAGGGGCAGGCCGTAGCCCTGGACCAGAATGGGGACCAGGACGGTGGCGCCGAACATGGCGAACATGTGCTGAAGGCCCAGAATGAGCATCCTGGGCAGGCCCAGCCGGCGGGCGTCATAGATCGGTTCGCTTCCGGTGATGTGTTTCTTTCCCATAGTTTTCTCCTCTCTCATATCCCGTGGACGGCGCTTGTGCAGAAAAAAAGCAATCACCCTTCCCAAAGGAAAAGCAATTGCCCATCAAACGGAACAAAACGCGGGGAAAACGGGAAACAGTTTCATACACACTGCAGTCCTGTTCACGTCTGCCCGCCTCCGTCCACTCTAAAGTCTGCTCTATACTAGCAGAAATCGCGCGATATGGCAAGGGGAAATTTGCGGGATTTGTTACTTTACCAAAAGAAAGCGCGAAAGCGGGGGCGGGGTTGGAGCTTCTGCGGATTGACAGGGTCCGTGCCGGTCCGGTAAAATTGAATTTACCATTTGTTTTACTAAGGTAAGGTGAACGCCCTATGAAAAAGCCCTTCGTTACGCTGGAGCAGCTCCAAGGCATCACGCAGGCCTATCCCACGCCCTTTCACCTCTATGATGAGAAGGGAATCCGGGAGAACGCCCGACGGCTGAAGGAAGCGTTTGCGTGGAACCCGGGGTACCGGGAGTATTTTGCCGTCAAGGCCACGCCCACCCCCGCGATCCTGAAGCTGCTGCGGGAGGAGGGGTGCGGCGTGGACTGCTCCTCGCTCACCGAACTGATGCTGGCGGAGAAATGCGGCTTTTCCGGCCGTGAGATCATGTTCTCCTCCAATGAGACCCCGGCGGAGGAGTTTGCGCTGGCGGCCCGGCTGGGCGCCACCATCAATCTGGACGATTTCACCCACATCGACTTTTTGAAGCAGACCATCGGCTTTATCCCGGAGACCATCTCCTGCCGCTTTAATCCGGGCGGCGTGTTCCGCCTGGGGGAGAGCAAGGAGGGCTTCCAGGTCATGGATACGCCGGGGGATTCCAAGTACGGTTTTACCCGGGAACAGCTCTTTGAGGGATTTCGAACGCTCAGGAGCATGGGGGCCAAGCGCTTCGGGCTCCATGCGTTTCTGGCCTCCAATACCTTGTCCAACGAGTATTACCCGGCCCTGGCCGCCATCCTGTTCCGGCTGGCGGTGGAGCTGCGGGATCAGACGGGGGCCGACGTGAGGTTCATCAACCTCTCCGGCGGCGTGGGCATTCCGTACCGCCCCGACCAGAGCGAGAACGACATTGCGGTCATTGGCGCAGGCGTGCGGAAGGCCTATGAAGAGATCCTGGTGCCTGCGGGGATGGGGGACGTGGCCCTCTGCACCGAACTGGGCCGCTTCCTGCTGGGGCCCTACGGGTGCCTGGTCACCCGCGCGATCCACGCCAAGCACACCTATAAGGAGTATATCGGCGTGGACGCCTGCGCCGCCAACCTGATGCGCCCCGCCATTTACGGGGCGTACCACCACATCACCGTCATGGGCAAGGAGGACGCGCCCTGCGACCATAAGTACGACGTGGTGGGCTCCCTGTGTGAAAACTGCGACAAATTCGCCGTGGACCGTATGCTCCCCCGGATCGACAGGGGGGATCTGCTGGTCATCCATGATACCGGCGCGCACGGATTTTCCATGGGCTATAACTACAACGGCAAGCTCCGCTCGGCGGAGCTTCTGCTCCAGGCCGGCGGCGGGGTACGGCTGATCCGCCGGGCCGAGACTCCGGAGGACTATTTTGCCACGATGGTGTTTGAATGAGTGACGGGCAGCAGCGCCGGGAAGGGCGATGCCGCCCGGCGGGAACAGGGGCGCCGGCAGGCGTGCCGCCCCTGTTCTTACCGATTTCTGTGGACGCAAGGGCGGGCGGGGAGACCTGCCTGAAAGGGTGGGCTATGGGCGCATGACTCTTATTTCAGCCGTGCCAGCAGCCGTTCCAGCAGGCCGCGGCGGCGCTCTTGGGAAACAGGCGGGTGGGCGGCGGCCTCTTGAGCCTGCGTCACGGCCTCGGCCATCATGGTCGCCTGAGCGTCCAGGACGGGCGCTGCTTCGGGTCTCGGGATGGGGGAATAGCTCCCGTCGGGACCCAGCAGCCGGGCTTTTGCATTGTCGGTACAGAGCAGGGTGATATAATGGGCGATCTGCCGCCGGATGGCCGGGTCGAGGACGGGGCAGGCGATCTCCACCCGCCGTTCGGTATTGCGGGTCATAAAATCGGCCGAGCCGATATACATACTGGCGTCCTCGCCCGTACCGAAGGCAAACACGCGGGGATGCTCCAGAAAGCGCCCCACGACGGAAAAGATCCGGATATGGTCGGTCAGGCCGCTCACGCCGGGGCGCAGACAGCAGATGCCCCGTACGTTCATCACCACCTCTACGCCCGCCTGGCTGGCTTCGGCCAGCTTGTCGATGAGCTGGCGGTCGGTCACGGAGTTGACCTTGATGAAAATGTGGGCGGGGATCCCCTGACGGGCCTTGGCGATCTCCTCCTCCATCTTTTCCAGCAGCCTGGGCTTGAGGCTGCTGGGCGCCGCCAACAGGTGGTGATACGTGCCCTCCAGGTTGGATGTGGCCATGTTCTGGAAGAAGGACGCCGCGTCGGCGCCGACGGCGCTCTGGGCGGTCATCAGACAGAAGTCGGTGTAGAGCCTGGCCGTCTTCTCATTGTAGTTGCCCGTACCGATCTGAGTGATGTATTGGATGTGGGAGCGCTCCCGCCGGGTGATCAGACAGATCTTGGAGTGGACCTTGTATCCCTCAAAGCCGTAGAGCACCGTGCACCCGGCCTCCTCCAGCCGCTCTGCCCAGGCGATGTTGTTCTGCTCATCGAACCGTGCCCGCAGCTCCATGAGGACCGTCACATCCTTCCCGTTCTCTGCGGCGGCGGCCAGGTACTCCACCAGCTTGGCGGTAGAAGAGAGCCGGTAGATGGTGATCTTGATGGAGAGCACCGCGGGGTCGGCGGCGGCTTCCTTTACCAGCTTTAAAAAGGGCTCCATCGTATGGAAGGGGTAGTAGAGCAGCACGTCCCGCCGGAGGATCTGCGGGATCAGCGGCTCGCCCTTCACCAGCTCCCGGGGCCACTGGGGCGTGTACTTGGGATAGCACAGCGCGGCGACGGTCTCCGGCGGCAGGAGCGTCTCCAGCGCGTACACGTAGCCCAGCGCCAAAGGGGCGCGGGAGGAGAAGACCTGGGCGGGGGACAGCTCCAGCCGGCGGCAGAGGAAGTCGGTCAGGGCCTGGCCCGCTTCGCCCTGGATCTCCAGACGGACGGGGGAGAGGCGTGCGCGCTTTTTCAGCACCTTCTGCATGTGTACCCGAAAGTCCTCGCCCACGTCGTAATCCTCGTCCTCCGGGCTGATATCGGCGTTGCGGGTAACGGCCACGACGCATTTGGACTCCACCTCGTAGGTATCAAAGAGCGTTTCGGCATAAAACAGGACCACCTGCTCCGTAAGCACATAGCGTACGCCCCGCTCCTCCAGACGCAGGAAGGGAGGAAGCGCCCTCGGTATGGGCACCAGCCCGAAGCAGGACTGACCCTCCCGCCGGAGGGAGAGCGCCACCGTCAGGGCCTTGGAAGGCAGGTGGGGGAAGGGATGATGGGCGTCCACCACCATGGGAGAGAGCACCGGAGCCACATAATCCCGAAACCAGCGCTCCACCTGCTTGCGGCCCTTCACGTCCAGTTCCTCCACGCCCAGGCTGCAGATATTGCAGGAGCGCAGGCGCGTCTCCAGCTGTGCGAAGGTCTTGTCCCGGCGCTTGTAAAGGGGCGGTACCGCCCGGCACACAGCCTGGAGCTGTTCGGTGGGGGTCAGGCCGCTCTTGCTGTCCACATGCGCCTGCCTGGAAAGGGTCATGTCGTAAATGGAGCCGACCCGGATCATGAAAAATTCGTCCAGATTGCTGGTAAAGATGGCGGCGAACTTCAGCCGTTCAAACAGCGGCACGGATTCGTCGGTGGCCTCTTCCAGCACGCGTTCGTTGAATTTCAGCCAGGAGAGCTCCCGCTCCTGGGTATAGCGCGTATCCACGGCTTTAGTCATGCTGCGTTACCCCCATCACACGGTTCATAAGATAACCCTCCCGCACGCCGCAGGCGCTCACCGAGACGGTCTCGACCCCATAGGACTTCATCACGGCGTTGAGAATGATGAGGCCCGGCAGAATGGTATGCACCCGGTCGGGCGCGGAGCGCAGGATCTGCCGAAGCGTGTCCCGGTCCCCTTTTTTCAGCCCCTTGTAAAGGGTCTGCAGCTCTCCGGCGGGGATGATCCGGTTGTCCGGGTCCGTTCCGGCCAGGTCGTTGCACAGCTTGGCGGCGGCCCGTATGGTGCCGCCCACGCCGGTCAGGTGCCTGCACCGGACCTTGGCGGTCCTGGCGCGCTCCAGCTCGGCCTCCACCTGCTCCCGAATGGCGCGGCGCTCCTCCCGGGTGGGGAAGAGGCCCGCCACATACCTGGTGTACAGGGACAAGGAACCCATGGGAAGCGAGCAGCCGGAAGAGATGCGTCCGCCGTCATAGGCCACAAGCTCCGTCGAGCCGCCGCCGATGTCGGTCAGCAGGCCGGAAGAAGCGCCGCCTCCCGCGGCGGCGCCCTGGAAGGAAAGCGCGGCCTCGTCCGCGCCGGAGAGGACCTCCACGGTCAGGCCGGTCACCTCCCGTATGGTCTGCACAGCGTCCTCGGTGTTGACAATGTTGCGCAGAGAGGCGGTGCCGAAGACGTACAGGTCATGGAGGCCGAAGTTATCCAGCAGGGCGCGGAACCCGGCCAGCGTCCGGCAGGCCACCAGGATGCCGCTGTCGGAGAGCGCGCCGTCCTTGATATAGCCTGCCAGCCCGGCCATCACTTTTTTGTTCAGCAGCAGCTTGAACTGCGTCCCCTCCCAGCGGTAGATGGACAGCCGGATGGTGTTGGAGCCTACGTCCGCAATGCCGCATTTCATGGAAAGCACCTCGCTTTGTTCGGATTGGTTTGCATTCGCCTTAGTTTACGCGCTTTCCGGGCGGATATCAATGGGATTTACGAAAGCTTTACATGGGATCCGTGTCCGTATCCGCCGCGGCGCCGGCCTCCAGGCAGCAGGCTTCCTGTGCCGCGCGCCGGGCGGCGATCAGCGCCAGATTGTCCCCCAGCACGGTGAAAAAGGCCGCCAGTACGCCCAGCTCATCGTTGGACCGGTCCTGGGCCAGCTGGAAGGATACCAGCGCGGCGATGACCAGAAGCGCTTCTCCGGAAGGGCCCGATGTACATGCCATTTCGCCACCTCCTCTGCCCATTTTACGGCGAAAGCCGCCAAAGGTGCCGGTGGACGGGCGGGAAGCGCTGTGGTATAATAGCCGCGATACGGCTGCTATACCGCTTTGACCGGCACGGTTCGCGCCCGCCCTGCGGCCTTCCGCCGCGAAGGGGGCCGGATACCGAGAAGCGCCCCGCATTTCGCGGTATCCCGGCGGCGTTAGCGCCTGTTTCAAAACCGAAACGGCGTCGGATGACGGCCGTTTTGCCGTTGTGCGCCCCAATGGCCGCCGGTTTGGCGGACGACGAAGACGAGCGGGAGGAGTTTTTATGGAATACCGTACTTGGCCGGCGCTGGATGCCAGGGTCTCCCTGTTGGGCTTCGGCTGCATGCGCTTTCCCACGGACGATGCGGGATGCGTACAGGAGGACGCTGCCGCCGCCATGCTCCGCCGGGCGCTGGAGGCGGGGGTCAATTACATCGACACCGCCTATTTTTATCATGAGGAGCAGAGCGAGCGCGTCCTGGGCCGCGTCCTGGCGGACGTGCCCCGGGAGCGCTATTACCTGGCCACCAAGCTGCCTACCTGGAAGGTGGAGTCCCTGGAGGACGCACAGCGCTTCTTCACCACTCAGCTGGAGCGGCTGAATACGGATCACTTTGACTTCTATTTGCTGCATACCCTCAACCGGGACCGCTGGCGAGCGATGGTGGAGCTGGGCGTGGTGGACTGGTGTGTCCAAAAGCAGCGGGAAGGGGCGATCTGCCGCTTCGGGTTTTCGTTCCACGACGGGTATGACGTCTTCGAGGAGATCCTGAGTTTCCGGAAATGGGATTTCTGCCAGATCCAGTTCAACTATCTGGATACGGATATCCAGGCGGGCGAGCGGGGATATGCGCTGGCGGAGCAGCTGGGGGTGCCGCTGGTGATCATGGAGCCGGTGAAAGGGGGCGCGCTGGCCGATCTGCCGGAGGATCTGGCCGCCCGGCTGCGGCGGGCGCGTCCGGGCGCGTCGATGGCCTCCTGGGCCCTGCGCTGGGCGGCCGGCCGCGCCAATGTGCTCACCGTTCTCAGCGGGATGAGCACCCTGGAACAGGTGGAGGACAATGCGGCCACCTTTACCCGGTTCCAGCCCCTGACGCAGGCGGAACTGGCCTTGGTGGAGGAGACGGCCGCGGCCCTGCGCGCGCGGGTGAAAAACGGCTGCACCGGCTGCCGCTACTGCATGCCCTGCCCTGCCGGAGTGAATATCCCGGAAAATTTCCGACTGTGGAATCAGACGGCCAAGACCCAAAACGGCGCCTCCGCCTGGCGGCCCTGGCATGTGAATTTCGGGGAGGAGGACAAGGCAAAAAACTGCGTGCGCTGCGGCAGGTGCGTTCCGCTCTGCCCCCAGGGCATCCCCATCCCGGACGATCTGGCCCGCGCCCAGGCGGAGCTGGACGCCATCCCCAAACCGTAGAAGCGCTCGGGACCGCGTTGACGCCCTGCCGCGGCCGGAACGCCTGAAAAGCGCCCCGCCCCCTTTCCTCCGCTTCGGTTCGGAGGATGGGGGCGGGGCGCTTTTACGATCTTTTGGCAGGGGAAAACGGGCGCCTTGGCAGATCGGAACAGGGCCGGGCGCCGTTTCCGGCCCGCGTGCATATTACCGCGGGCCTTCCTCAAAGACCTCGATCAGGTTGCCGGCGTTGTCGGTGATGAATACGTCGTACGTGCCGTCGATCTCGGCGACCTTGACGATGGATACGCCCAGCGCCTCCAGCTCGGCCTTGGCTTTGGGGCCGTCCACAACGCCCAGGGCCATGTGCTTGTTTCCGTGGGTCATCAGATCCGCATTGGGAACGCTGCGCCCGGCGGGCAGAGGATGGGCGCCGGGGACCTGGAAAAGCTCCAGCTGAAAGCCGGGGCCCTGCATATGGCTGACCTTCGCGTCGATGCCGGGGATCACGGAGCGTTGGATGACGGTAAAGCCAAAGATCCGCTCATACCAGGCGATGCTCGCCTCCAGATCGGGCACGCTGATGGCAAAATGGTTGATGCCGTTGACGGCGATGGGCATAGTACCCCTCCTGTCCAGCTTACTATGGAGGTATGCTGATGCATACGGAACAAAGCCAATTGGCTTTGTTCCGGTGCAGGGTTTTTGGCAGATGAGCCGGAAAACCTTGCACCTTCCGCTGGAGCAATACGGCGCTCCAGTGGAAACACGAATAAATCGCTTGGCGGTTTATTCAGCAGACATTATTATAGCGGATCTGGGGGAAAATGTACAGAAAAAAGCGCGGCGCAGCGAGGGCGTCCCCCAAGGCCCCGGCCTTTTCCAGACGTCCCGCTGCGCCGCCCCGCTGGGGCGTCAGAAATCATACTGCCCGCCCGTCAGGCTGCGGACAAAGGCCTGCATCTCGTCCTTGGAGTTGATGGTGTGGGTATGCTCGATCAAATCCCGCTGCCGGTCGGGGGAGAGCTCGGAAAAGTAGGCCATGGCCTGGGGATACTGGGCCAGCGCCATTCCGAAGCCCATGGGCAGTTCCGCAATGGGGTTGAAGCCTTCCTGATACATAAGCAGTCTCCTTTCCTTCAGCGCTTAGTATGCGCAGAAAGGCGCGGGAGTAACCGCTATGGCGGAGGAATTGATCAAATACCCGCCCCGCCGTTCCATTTCCAGTCCCGGATCTCGGGCATGTCCTCGCCGTGGGCGGTGATATACTGCTTGTGCTCCACCAGCTTGTCCCGCATGAGCTGGATCAGGAACGCGCCCCGGTTGCCCAGCTGGGGCAGACGCTTGACGGTGTCGATGACCAGATCGAAGCGGTCGATGTTGTTCTGCACCCGCATGTCGAAGGGGGTGGTGATGGCCCCCTCCTCCTTGTAGCCCCGCACGTGCAGGTTTTTATTGCGGCGGCGGTAGGTCAGCTCATGGACCAGGGTGGGGTAGCCGTGAAACGCGAAGATGATCGGCTTATCGGCGGTGAAGATGGCGTCGTAATCCTCGTCCCGCAGGCCGTGGGGATGCTCGGTATGGGGCTGGAGCTTCATCAGGTCCACCACGTTGACGACCCGCAGCTTGATCTCGGGCAGATACTTGCGCAGGATCGTCACGGCCGCCAGGGTCTCCAGCGTGGGAGTCTCCCCGCAGCAGGCCAGCACGGCGTCGGGCTCGGCGCCCTGGTCGTTGGAGGCCCACTGCCAGATACCGATGCCGTGGGTGCAGTGCTTGACCGCCTGGTCCATCGTCAGCCACTGGGGGCGCGGGTGCTTGGAGGTGATCATGACATTGACGTAATTCCGGCTTTTGATGCAGTGGTCGAAGATCCACAGCAGGCAGTTGGCGTCGGGGGGCAGATAGAGACGCACCACGTCGGCCTTTTTGTTGGCCACATGGTCCAGAAAGCCCGGGTCCTGGTGCGTGAAACCGTTGTGGTCCTGCTGCCAGACGTTGGAGGAGAGCACATAGTTCAGCGATGCCACATCCTGCCGCCAGGGCAGCTGGGAGGCCACCTTCAGCCATTTGGCGTGCTGGGAGACCATAGAGTCCACGATGCGGATAAAGGCCTCATAGCTGTTGAAAAACCCGTGCCGCCCGGTGAGCAGATAGCCTTCCAGCCAGCCCTGACACAGGTGTTCGGAGAGCATGGCGTCCATAATGCGCCCGTCGGGGGAAAGCAGCTCGTCCCCCTCCAGCTGCTGGGCGTCCCAACGGCGGGGGCTGGCCTGGAAGGCGGCCTCCAGCCGGTTGCTCAGGGCTTCGTCCGGGGCAAAGACCCGGAAGTTCCGGGCCTTGGCGTTGAGTTTGAGCACGTCCCGCACATAGGGGCCCAACTGGGCCATATCCTCCGTCTCCACCGCGCCGGGGGCGGGCACGTCCAGAGCGTATTTGGTGAAATCCGGGGTGCGCAGGTCCCGCAGCAGCAGTCCGCCGTTGGCGTGGGGGTTGGCCCCCATGCGGCGTTCCCCATCAGGCATCAGTGCGCGGAGGATAGGGGCGGGCGCGCCGTTTGCATCGAAGAGCTCCTCCGGATGGTAGCTGTGCAGCCAGTCCTCCAGCATCTGCAGATGCTCCGGGTGGTCCTGGTCGATGGGCAGGGGGATCTGGTGGGAACGGAAGGTACCCTCTACCGGTATGCCGTCCACCCGGGCGGGGCAGGTCCAGCCCTTGGGCGAGCAAAAAACGATCATGGGCCAGCGGGGGCGCTCGGTCTCCCCGTTTTCCCGGGCGCTGACCTGGATGCGCTGGATCTCACGGATCGACCAGTCCACAGCCGCGGCCATCCTCTGGTGCATCTGCTCCGGGCTGCCGCCCTCCACAAAGCGGGGCGTCCAGCCGCAGCCTTTGAAGAAGTCCTCTGCCTCGTCCCGCGTGATGCGGGCAAAGACGGAAGGACTTGCCATCTTATAGCCGTTCAGATGCAGGATGGGCAGCACGGCGCCGTCGGTGACGGGATTCAAAAACTTGTTGGAGTGCCACGCAGCGGCCAGAGGAGCGGTCTCCGCCTCTCCGTCGCCCACCACGCAGGCGGCGATCAGGTCGGGGTTGTCCATCACCGCGCCGAACGCATGGGAAAGGGAATACCCCAGCTCGCCCCCCTCGTTAATGGAACCGGGGGTCTCGGGAGCACACTGGCAGCCCACGCCGCCGGGGAAGGAGAACTGCTTGAACAGACGGCGCATTCCCTCCTCGTCCTGGCTCACATTGGGATAGAGCTCGCTGTAGGTCCCCTCCAGGTAGGTCTGGGCCACCGCGGCGTTTCCGCCATGGCCGGGACCGCAGACGTAGATCATGTCCAGGTCATAGCGGAGGATGGCCCGGTTCAGGTGGGTGTAGATGAAATTCTGCCCCGGCACGGTGCCCCAATGCCCCACGATGTGCTTTTTCAAATGCGCGGGCTTGAGTGGTTCCCGAAGCAGGGGGTTATCCAGCAGGTAGAGCTGGCCTGCGGAGAGATAGTTGGCCGCACGCCAGTATGCGTCGATCTTTTTGAGCATGTCCTGGGTCAAGGGCCCCTTCTTAGACATGCGGGTAGAAGTTTTAGTGGTGAGCTTGGCCTTGTTGATGGCAGGTTTGGCCAAAGTAACGACCCCCTTAACCGAGATTATCATGCTGCTTATTATACATCGGGAGGATGGAAAAAGAAAGAGCCGGCTTTTGAAAAAAGGCTTGACGTGGAGTGCGCTCTAAGTGATAAGGTATTTGTATCCGGAAACTGGAGGCGGCGCCATGGAAGAGGGCGGCGGCGGCGCGATGTTTCCCCAGGGAGAGCCAAACCCCTTCGGGGGGGTTACAGGCCGGGGCGATCTGAATATGCTGGCGGAGCAGGGCGTAGCCATCGGCAGCGTGACCTTTGAGCCTGGCTGCCGTAACCACTGGCACATCTGTCATGCGCAGCGGGACGGAGGACAGATCCTGCTGTGCACCGGCGGACAGGGCTGGTATCAGGCGTGAAACGGCCGCAAAACGGGACGGATAAAACAGAGAAGGAGCAATCATAATGTCGGAAAGCGTATTACTGCTGTCGGCCAGCCCCCGCAGGGGCGGAGCAGCGGAACCAACTGGCGGCACATATGGCCGATCTGCAGGCGTCCCTGGACCGGCTCAATGATAAGATCGAGCGCTGCGAGCAGGGGCGGATGACCGGGGAGAAGCAGCTTCTGCGGCAGAATCGAACGGACTGAGGCTGAGAAAAGGCGCGGCATTGCCGCGCCTTTTCTGCCGCTTATACGCCGCCTAAGGCGGTGAGATGTAAGTGCTCCAGAGAAACAGAGGCCCCGTCGTAGCGCACGTCGGCCGTAACGGAGGCAAAATAGCACGGAGTACCCAGCCCCTGAAGGAGCACCCCCGTCCCATACACGCCGGTAAAGCTTCCGTCCCGGTAGCGATAGAAGGTCCGGTCGAGAAAACAGAGCGGAGCATCCCCGGCGGGCTCCGGATCCTG
The DNA here is from genome assembly GCF_024462255.1 of Flavonifractor sp. DFI.6.63. Taxonomy (NCBI): domain Bacteria; kingdom Bacillati; phylum Bacillota; class Clostridia; order Eubacteriales; family Oscillospiraceae; genus Flavonifractor; species Flavonifractor sp. DFI.6.63. Next base: position 136,151 of record NZ_JANGBE010000005.1, read on the forward strand.
GTCTCCCAGACGGTAGGAGACGCGCTCATCCGGTAAGGCGGCGGTGACGGTACGGCTGCCGGGATCGTAGGCGTACGCCACTTGTTGGGCCAGCAGCGCGTCCGCATCGGAGTCGGTGAGTCCGCAGTCGGTCCAGCCGCCGCCCTCCTCCGGCGCATAGAAGTGCAGCTCGAACACATGGCTGCGGGTGTGGTTGCGTATCATGTACTTGACGGCCAGCTCCGATGCGCCGTCTCCGTCAAAATCCGCCCACCAGAGCTCCGGAAGAACGGGTTCCACCGCGGGGAGGTACGCCTGGTCGAAGGGGGTCAGGGTATCGCCCCGGCGCAGAAGTACGCCGGAGAAGTCGGCGTCCTCCAGGACGCTCCCGCCATAGCCATACAGGGCGATGTCCTGTTCCGGCAGTTCCGAGAGCAGATAAAACGCCTGAGCGCCTGCAAGGATCTCCTCCGGCGCGGCGGGTACGGCGGGAAGGTCGTCCACGGTGACGCCCTCCCACCAAAGCGGCTCGGGCGCGGCGGTGGGAAGCGGCGGCTCCACAGGCGCGGGGCCTGGCGTGTCCGGCGCGGGGACCGGCTGAACCGGAGACCGCGCGCAGCCGAAGAGAAGCAGGGACAGCAAAAGCAGTGGAAGCAGCAGCTTTTTCATGGCTTATTCCTCCAATCGGGCAAGCTTGGTGCGGTAGAGGCGGCGGTAAAGGACCAGGGCCAGCAGACTGGAAAAACCTTCGGCCAGGAGGAAGGACAGCCAGATCAGGCGGGGGGCGAGCAGACCCAGCACCAGCGCTGCGGGCAGGAGAAGGACCACCTGCCGCAGCAGGGAGAGGATCAGACTGAGCATGGGACAGCCCAGGGCCTGGAAGGAGGAGCTGAAGATGATGCCTACCGCCGCAAACACGAAGGAAAGGGATACCAGCCGCAGGGCGGGCACGCCGTCGGCCAGGACGGCGGCGTCGGCGTTGAACAGGCCCAACAGCGGGCCGGGAACGAGCAGGAGCAGCAGCGTGCCCGCCGCCAGGAGACCTGCGGCGATGATCAGGGCAAAGTGGATCAGGCCTGTAATCCGTTCGCGCTTTTTGGCGCCGTAATTGAAGCTGACCACCGGGATCAGGCCGTTGTTGAGGCCGTAGACCGGCATGAAAAGGAAGGACTGGAGCTTAAAATAGGCGCCCAGGATAAACACGCCGGTGGCGGAGAAAAAGGACAGGAGCTTATTCATCCCCAGGGTCATGACGGTGGCCAGAGACTGCATGACCATGGCGGGAAAGCCGATTTTCAGGATCTCCAGAATGACGGAACGCGAGGGGCGGAAACCGCGCGCCTGGAGGACGAGCACCCGGCTGCGGCGCACCAGAAGCAGACCTACGGTCATACCGACCAGCTGTCCGATCACGGTGGCCAGGGCGGCCCCGGCCACCTCCAGGCGGGGGAACGGCCCCAGACCGAAAATGAGCAGGGGGTCCAGGAGCAGATTGACCACCGCGCCGATGCCCTGGATGCACATGGGCCCCACCGCGTCTCCGCTGGCCTGGAGCACCCGCTCCCCCGAAAACTGCATACACACGCCGAGCGAGCCCGCGGTGACGATGGCAAGGTACTGACTGCCGTAGTCGACGACCTGCGGTACGTCGGAGAACAGCGCCAGAAAGGGGCGGCTGAACAGCACGCCCGGAATCAGAAAGATCAGCCAGCAGCACAGGTAGAGGAAGTAGCCGTTCATTGCCACGGCGCTGGCCTCGGCGGGGCGGCGTTCCCCCAAGCGGCGGGAGAGTATGGTGTTTACGCCGACGCCGGTCCCCACGCAGATGGAAATCATCAGGGTCTGTACCGGATAGGCCAGGGACAGCGCCACAAATCCGTCGGTGCTGAGCTGGGCCACGAACATGCTGTCCACCAGATTATACAGGGCCTGGATCAGCATGGAGAGCATCATGGGCCATGACATATGCAGCAGCAGCCTGCGTACCGGCATGACCGCCATTTTGTTTTCTTCCAAAGGAATCCCTCCGTAAAACCGGTCCGCCCCAAAGAAACATCGGGGCGCATCCATGCGCCCCGATTCCAGCCCCCGGGCGGCGTGGCGGCCCGCCCGGGGCGAACGCGTTACAGCGCTCTGGTATAGCGAAGGTCCACACAGACGGTGTCGTGGGGAAAAACGATATCCTCCCGGGTGCCGTTCCAGGAGAAGCCGTGGCGCGCATAGAAACGGCGCGCACCCTCGTTTTCCCGCAGCACCATCAGATAGACGCCGGGAAAGCCGTGTTCCCTCAGCCGCCGCAGGACCTCATCCATCAGCAGGGAACCATAGCCCCTGCGTTTCTCATCCGGGTGGGTGTAAAAAGAGATGATCTCGCCCCAGCCCTCATATCCCTCCGAACGGAAGGATACCAGGCTGTTCTGCGCAGGCCCCGGACCCATGCGGGCCGGGCCGTAGGTAGCGCAGGCCACTGGGGTATCGTCCCGGCAGAGAAGAAGGCCGCGGCAGCGGCCAGTCTCGTAATCCGCATGAAAAAAGGGGATCCAGCGCTCATCGGTGATCTCGTCGGCGATGTAGTCCGCGGGGATCGCGTCCGAATATGTGCTCCGCCAGCCCAAGGCGTGGAGCAGGCTCATGGCCGCGAAGTGCTCCCCAGTGCAGGCGTCCGTAAAATGCAGATGGTCCATAGGGATCTCCTCCTCCGCCCGGCCCAGGGCGGGCGCGCGGCTGCGCCGGGACCCTCCGCGCAGACGCCGGTGAAGCGAAACTCAGACCGGGGCGCGCTCCGCCCCGGCCTGCCGCTGAGGCTCCTGTTTGGCCAGCCCCCGGGCATTGGCCAGCATCAGCTTAATGCGGTTTTCCTGGTTGATCTTGGTGGCGCCGGGGTCGTAATCGATGGCAACGATATTGGAATTGGGGTAATCGTCCTTGAGCTTGCGGATCATGCCCTTGCCTACGATGTGATTGGGCAGGCAGCCGAAGGGCTGGGTGCAGACGATGTTGGGCGTTCCGGAGTGGATGAGCTCCAGCATCTCGGCGGTGAGCAGCCAGCCCTCGCCCATCTTGTTGCCCTCGCCCAGGTAGCCCTGGATCAGGCGGCGCAGGTCCTCAAAGGTACCGGGCGCCCGGAAGCCGCCCTTCTCCATGGCGGCGATCATGGCCCGCTGGCACTTTTCGACATAGCCCTTAAAAATCTGGCAGACCTTCTTTTTCAGCCAAAGGCCGCCGTAAATGCCCACGTCCACCTCGCGGTTATAGATCTTGAAGATGATAAAGTCGGTCAGACCGGGCACCACCGGCTCAGCTCCCTCGGAAAGGAGAAACTGCTCCAGGTTATTGTTGCCCAAAGGGGAATATTTGATGTAGATCTCGCCCACCACGCCGACCCGGGGCTTGGCCTCGCCCGCCACAGGGATCGCCTGGAAGGCGGCCACCAGCTTGTCGAAGTTTTCCACCATGCTCTGGAAGGAAAGACCCTCGCCCCGGTTCATCGCCTCCAGAAGGGCTTTTTCGCAGGCGTCGATGGTCTGGTCGGTCTGCCCGGAGGCGACCTCGTAGGGCCGCACCTGGTTGGCGCACTGGACGATGAGATCCCCGTACATCATGGCGAAGATGGCCTTGCGCAGAGTGCCAAGGCCCAGCTTGAAGCCGGGGTTGGGCTCCAGGCCGGAGAGATTGATGGAAATGACGGGGATGAAGCTCAGATCGGCTTTTTCCAAAGCCTTGCGCAGCAGATGGATGTAGTTGGACGCGCGGCAGCCGCCGCCGGTCTGGGTGATCAGCAGAGCCACCTTATGCAGGTCGTACTTGCCGCTTTTCACCGCGTCGATGAGCTGGCCGATGACCAGCAGGGCGGGATAACAGGTGTCGTTATGGACGTATTTGAGGCCCTCGTCCACGATGCCCCGATGATTGGTGGTGAGCATCTCCACCCGGAAGCCTTCGGTCTCCAGGATGCGGGCCATCAGGCCAAAGTGTACGGGCAGCATGGTGGGGAAGAGCAGGGTATATTCCCGCTTCATCTCCTTCGTGAACAGGAGGCGCCCGTTCTTGTCGTATACTAACTCAGCCATGTTTCAGGTTCCTTTCGGTATTGCGTATAAATATCCAAAGGCGGGGCGAAAACCCGCTCCGATGGCTACGTTTTGAGAAAGAATATGGCTCTGGCCGTGCGGTAAAAGGGTACGATCTCCCGGCGGAGCAATTCATCCTTCAAAAGCGCGGTGAGGTTGACCGCCAGCCCCCAGCGGCACGGTCTCCGGGCAGGGGAGAGACGGAAGGCAGAAGTGACGGGCGTCTCCGATCTCGTAGCCGAAGGGGGCCAGGCCCGCCTCGATCCGCCGGCAGTTCTGGGGGAGAAAGAGCCATTCGGCCTGTCGGGGCAGCAGGGTTTCCCCGGCCCGGGGGAGCAGACGCTCCCGGCAGGCTGCCGCCAGCTTGCCGTTTAGAACGGCGATCTCCCCAAAAGGCGTGCCGCCGCTGTACGCCCGCATTCCGGACCGATCCTGCCCGGGGAGCGCCACATTTCCCGGGCAATCAAGAAGTTCTGCGCTGCACCCGAGATCCAACGCCAGCTGTTCCCTTGCGGCGGCCCAAACGGTATCCCTATCCGTCCCTGTGTTTCCTGGCGTCCATGGCGGCCATCAGGGAGCGTACCCGGATCTTGACCGCGCCCAGGTTGCTGATGTCGTCGATCTTGAGCTGGGTGTACAGCTTGCCGCCGTTCTCCAGGATGGAGCGCATCTCGTCGGTGGTGATGGCGTCGGTACCGCAGCCGAAGCTCACCAGCTGCACCACCTGCATATCCGGCTGGGTGCAGACATACCGGGCGGCGTTGTACATGCGGGACTGGAAGGTCCACTGGTTGAGCACCTTCCGGGGGGCGTAGCCCTCCAGATAGCTCAGCGCATCCTCTGTGACCAGCACGAAACCGAACGATGTGATGAGGTCGTTGATGCCGTGGTTGATCTCCGGGTCGATGTGATAGGGCCGTCCGCAGGCCACGATGATGGGCATATCATGGGCCCGGGCGTATGCGATGTACTGCTTGCCGGTCTCCCGCACGTCATGGACATAGGCGTCGTATGCCTCATAGGCCGCCCTGGCCGCGGCGGCGGTCTCCCGCTTGGGGATGTCGAACGTATCATACATCATCTGGGCCACGCGTTTTTCAAAGTCTTTATGCCGCCACAGTCCTACATAGGGGTCCAGGAACCGGGTCTGCTTCAGGGCGGGCACATTGGCCGCCAGCAGCTCGGGATAGTAAGCCACCACAGGACAGTTGTAGTGGTTGTCTCCGATGCCCTCGTCGTTGTTGTAGGACATGCAGGGGTACCACACGGCGTCCACGCCCGCGTCCACCAGAGCCTCCACGTGGCCGTGGAGCAGCTTGGCCGGATAGCACACGGTATCCGAGGGGATGGTGTGCTGGCCCTTCAGATAGAGCTTGCGGGAAGATTCGGGAGAGAGGACCACCTCAAAGTTCAGCCGGGTGAAGAAGGCGAACCAGAAGGGCAGGTTCTCGTACATGTTCAGACCGAAGGGAATGCCGATCCGGCCGCGGACGCCGCTGCCGTTCCCCTTGCCCTGCATGGCGCGGAGCTTTTTGTACTTGTAATTCATCAGGTCGGGGTTTTCCGCCTTTTCCTTGCCCAGGGGGCGGGAGCAGCGGTTGCCCGAAAGGAAGCGCCGCCCGCCGTCGAAGGTGTTGACCGTGAGGGAGCAGTGGTTGGTGCACAGGTTGCAGGTGGCGGGCCTGGCCGTGTGGGAGAAGGTCTCCAGCGCCTGCGCGTCCAGCAGGGCGCTCTTGTCCAGGCGCAGGTCCCGGGCGGCCAGGGCGGCCCCGAAGGCCCCCATGATGCCCGCGATGGTGGGGCGGGTCACGTCCCGGCCCAGCTCCTGTTCAAAGGCCCGGAGCACCGCGTCGTTGTGGAAGGTGCCGCCCTGGACCACGATGTGCCGGCCCAGATCATCCGCGCTGGCGGCCCGGATGACCTTGTACACCGCGTTTTTGACGATGGAGATGGACAGTCCTGCCGAGATGTCCTCCACGCTGGCGCCGTCCTTTTGGGCCTGCTTGACGCTGGAGTTCATAAATACGGTGCAGCGGGAACCCAGGTTCACCGGGTGCTGAGCCAGCAGGCCCAGCTTGGCGAACTCCGCGATGTTGTAGCCCAGGGCTTTGGCAAAGGTCTCGATAAAGGAGCCGCAGCCGGAGGAGCAGGCCTCGTTGAGCAGGATGGAGTCCACCGCTCCGTTGCGGACCTTAAAGCACTTCATATCCTGGCCGCCGATGTCGATGATGAAATCCACGTCCGGGTTGAAGTGCCGGGCGGCGTTGTAGTGGGCCACCGTCTCCACCAGGCCCGCGTCGCAGGAGAAGGCGTTTTTGATCAGGTCCTCCCCATAGCCGGTGACCGCCGCACCCCGGATGGCGATCCGATTCCCGCAGAGCCGGTAGATCTCCTTGAGCTGCTCCAATACGATGGCCACGGGGTTGCCCAGATTGGAGTGGTAATAGGTATACAGCAGCCCGCCGTCGTTGGTGATGAGGGCCATCTTGGTGGTGGTGGAGCCGGCGTCGATGCCCAGCCAGGCGTCGCCCGTATAGGCGCTCACGTCCACCTCGGGGGGGTGCATGGCGTTATGGCGCGCCAAAAAGGCGTCGTATTCCGCGGGGTCGGTGAAGAGGGGAGGCATCGTGTCCACCAGGCCCACGTGGTCCACGCTCTCCTCCAGCTTTTTCAGCAGCGCGTCAAAGGGATGCTCGGCGTAATCGGAGGCGCACAGGGCCGCGCCGATGCCTGCGAAGCAGTCGCCGTCCTCCGGAAAAATCGCGTGCTCGCCGTCCAGCTGCAGGGTCTCCACAAAGCGTTCCCGCAGACCCATGAGAAAGTGCAGCGGCCCGCCCAGAAAGACGATCTTGCCCTTGAGCTGGCGGCCCTGGGTCAGGCCGGCCACCGTCTGGTCCACCACGGCCTGGAAAATGGAGGCCGCCACGTCCTCCTTCCGTCCGCCCTGGTTGAGGATGGGCTGGATGTCGCTCTTGGCGAACACGCCGCAGCGGGAGGCGATGGGGTAGATCTTCTCGTGCTTCAGGCTCAGCGCGTCCAGCTCGTTCACGCTTACGTTCATCAGGGTGGCCATCTGGTCGATGAACGCCCCGGTGCCGCCGGCGCAGGAGCCGTTCATCCGCTCCTCCAGCGCGCCGCCGAAAAAGATGATCTTGGCATCCTCGCCGCCCAGCTCGATGACGGCGTCGGTGCCCGGTATGTACTGGTTGACAGCAGCGGCGGTGGCGTACACCTCCTGCACAAAGTCGATGCCCGCCGCCTTGGCCACGCCCAGACCGGCGGAACCGGTAATGACCATGCGCACCTGCTGCCCGGCCAGCTTGTCCCGGATGGAGCGCAGGGTCTCGACGGAGCGCTCCCGGGCCTTGGAGTAATGCCGCTCATAGGAGCGGAACAGCAGCTTGTTCTGCTCGTCCAGCACCACCACCTTCACGGTGGTGGAGCCGATATCAATTCCAATGCGAAGGCTCATAGGTTCACCTTATATCCTTACAGAATTTCGTACCCCACATAATATATCAAAATCTGATTTTTTACAACCCCAAAGCCGAGAAATGCAGGAAGTTCCGCAGTCGGAAGCAATATCCGGAAAAGAGAAGGCAGACGGCTGAGCAAGCGGCGGGCCATCCGGCCCACTGGGCGTGCAAAGCGCGCAAGCGTTGCCTATGAAGTCCAAAGCGAGGCCGCGTAAGCGGCCTCCCGCGGCGAAGCGCGCCGCGGACTTCAAAGGAATTGATTTCTTCCTTTTGAAGTGCTTTGACTATAAACGGGCCCGCGCCGATTTGACGCGGGCCCAGCCAAAGCGGAGATTATTTCATTTCAACAAATTCGATTTTTACGCTGACCTGTTTTGCCCCGTTGATCACATGGAAGACGGTGGATTTGGAAACGTAGGCTACCCGCGAAACATCGCAGATCGTACTCCCGCCCGCCCGCTCCGCTGCGCCGGCTTTTTTCTCCAAGGAAAGCCCTCCTTCTCTTTGGAGAAACGTTTCTCCTTTTGCCGCAAGGCCTCTGCGGCGTGCTGCTGCATCAAACCGTAAGGAAGCGGGAGACACGGGGAAGAGCCCCGTGTGCCTCCCTTACCGTTCTGCCCAAATCAAGGTTGAGGCGGTAATTTTGAAAACGGGTAAAACAGCGGGGATGGACGCGGACGAAACGCGGAGAGCATGTGCAAGCGTCTGGATGGCCCCGGATATCCGGGAGATCCGTTCGCAGCGCAGCATGCGGGCAAGAAACGACCGGGAGGAGCGGTCTGCGGTCCTGCGGAATGCAAAAGCCCGGTCTGACATAAGGCCCAACGGAGCCCCAGACGTATGGCGTTCTGTGCCGCCGCTTTTCCATGACGGATACAGGGGATGTACAGGGGCGTTTTTACCCAATTTTAATGATTCTTGTATTTTCACCTTAAGAAAGGTGTGGTAATATCAGGATATCGTAAGAGAGCGGGAGGAAGCCATGACCGGAGAGGATTATCTGAAGCAGCTGCGCGCGCGTTTGACGGGGCGGACGGACCCGGCGGAACTGGAGCGGCTGATGTGCTACTATACGGACTATTTCGAGGAAGCGGGACCGGAAGGCGCGGATGCGGTCATCCGGGAGCTGGGGACCCCGGCGGAGCTGACCGGGCGCATCCTGGGGGAGCGGCACGGCCGGTACGAGGGGAATACCGGAGCGGCCGCCCAGCCTGCGGCGGGGCACCGGCGGGGACCGCTGGCGTGGGCGCTGGGCCTGTTGGGCGCAGTGCTGATCGGCATCCCCCTGATCGCACTGCTGGCGGGGCTGACCATCGGCCTGGCGGCGGGCGGCTTTGTGTGCGTGGCAATGGGCGTTTTTGTCCTTTTTTCCGGCTTTTCCGCCCTGTTCACCGGGGGGCTGGCCACCACCATGTACGCTGCCGGCGTAGGCCTGGCGACCTGCGGAGGCGGCGTTATGCTCCTGGCGGCGGTGGTCGCGCTGGCGTTGGGCGGCTTCCGGGGCGCGGGCCGTCTGATGCGCAATTTCTTCTGCGGAAGGAGGACGGCGGTATGAACCGGCTGACCAAGGGACTTTTGGGCGTGGGCGCGCTGCTGCTCCTGTCCGGCGGCCTGCTGGCCCTGTCCGGCTGGACCATGGGGGGACAGACGGAGCTGGACCTGAGCTGGAACGGCCATGGGGTCCGCATCGGGCCGCTGGGCATTGTCAGCCGGGACAGCGCCGCGCAGACGGAAACGGCTGCCCGCGACGGGCGGGAGGAGCTGCACCTGCAAGCCTTCCGCCGGGTGGATGTAGACGTGGATCTGGGCGATGTGACGGTAACGCAGGGGGGCGATTATGGCGTGTCCCTGAATTGGAAGGGGAAACACTACGCCCTGGAATATGAGCTGGACGGCGATACCTTGCGTGTGCGCAGCAGCGCCCAGGGGGGCCGCTTCGGCCTGGACGGCTATGGCGGGACGGTGACGGTCTATGTGCCGCAGCATCTCCGGCTGGAACAGCTGGAGGTCCGCTCTGATCTGGGCGATATATGCCTGGAGGGGATCGCCGCCGATACGGCGACGGTCACCGGAGACCTGGGCGATCTCACGTTGAGGCAGGTGCGGGCGGGAGCGCTGGAGCTGCACGAGAGTATGGGAACGATCGACGGCGCGGGCCTGACGGTGGAACGCTCCCTGAGTGTGGAAAACGATATGGGGGATGTCCGGCTGGAGGGAGATCTCCAAGGAGAACTGGAGGTCGCCGACAGCATGGGAGAGATCGAGCTGACGCTCAGCGGTCCCGTGGAGGATTACCGCTACGAGCTGAACGTGGACATGGGCGAGATCTGCGTTAACGGCGAGACGTACCGCAGTGAGGCCAGCCGGTCGGGCGGACGCCACAGCCTGAACGTGGAAAACAGCATGGGCGATATCAGCGTGACCTTCGGATAAATCAGACGGACCTCTTTCCCGCTGAGCGGGAAAGAGGTCCGTCTGATTCTTACAGCAGCTTTTTCAGTTCGGAGAGCAGCGCGTCCACGTCCTCCTGGGTGGTGTGGAAGCAGGTGACAAAGCGGATCACGGTATGCTCCGCGTCAAAGGGGCACCAGTCCTCAAAGGCGCAGACCTGCTCCAGCCTGGGCCGCAGCTCATTTTTCACGATGGGAAAGATCTGGTTGGTGCACGATTCGGTCATCAGCGGCAGGCCCAGGGCCTTGACGCCCTCCTGCAGCCGTCCGGCCAGCACGTTGGCGTGGCGGGCCATGTCAAAATAGAGGTTGTCCTTCAAAATGGCCTCAAACTGCACACCCTGGAGCCAGCCCTTTTCCATCACGGCCCCCATGCGCTTTTTCATGCGGAAAAAGTCGTGTGTCAGCTCCGGACGGGTGATGACCAGCGCCTCTCCGAACAGCGTGCCGTTTTTGGTGCCGCCCAGATAGAAGGCGTCCACCAGGCGGGCAAATTCGGGCAGGGTCAGGTCGTTGGCGTCGGAGGTCAGGGCGGCGGCCAGCCGGGCGCCGTCCACAAAAAGCAGCAGGTCGTTGGCGCGGCAGAAGTCCGACAGGGCGGTCAGCTCCGCTTTGGTATAGACGGTGCCGTTTTCCGTGGCGTTGGAGATGTAGACCAGGGCGGGACGGGTCAGGTGGGGGTCTTTGTGCCACTCCAGCACGGCCGGCAGCATCTCAGGGGTCAGCTTGCCGTCGGGCCCCACCTCCACAGGGATGATCTTGTGGCCAGTGGCCTCGAAGGCGCCCACCTCGTGGCCGTTCAGGTGGCCGGTGGCGGGGGAGATGACCGCTTCCCAGGGTTTGGTCAGAAAGGCGCAGGCCGTCACGTTGGTCTGGGTGCCGCCAATGAGAAATTCCACCATGGCGTCGGGGCACTGGCACAGCTGGCGGATCCGGTCCTTGGCCCGGTCGGAATACACATCCCCGCCGTAGCCGATGTTGCCCTCCAGGTTGGTGGCGCACAGGGCCTCCAGGACCTTGGGATGGGCGCCGAAGGAGTAATCGTTGCGGAACAGCAGCATAAGAATTCCCTCCTTATTCAATGGAAGGGGCCGCCGGAGCGGCGGCCCCTTCGTGTATCACTTGGTGACCTTGAAGCTGTCCTTGAGTCCCACGGAGCGGTTGAAGACCAGGTGCCCCGGCGCGGAATCCCGGTTGTCCACGCAGAAGTAGCCCTGGCGCAGGAACTGGAAGGAAGCGGGGGCCCGGACGTCGGCCAGACCGGCCTCCACCTTGGAACCGGTGAGGATCTCCAGGGAGTCGGGGTTCAGGCAGTCCAGAAAGCTGTTCGCGCCTGCGTCCGGGTCGGCGTCCAGGAACAGGTTGTCGTAGAGCCGTACCTCGGCATCCACGGCGGTGGCGGCGTCCACCCAGTGGATGGTGGCGCCCTTCACCTTGCGCCCGTCGGCGGGATCGCCGCCCCGGCTGTCGGGATCGTATTCGCAGAGGATCTCGGTGACGGCTCCGGAGGCGTCCTTGACGCAGCCGGTGCAGCGGATCAGATACGCGCCCTTCAGGCGGCATTCCGGGCCGTCCGGGTAGAGGCGCTTGTATTTGGGGACTGGAGTTTCCAGAAAATCCTCCGCTTCGATATACAGGTTTCGGGAGAAGGTCACGGCGCGGACGCCGTCCTCAGGGCGGTTGGGGTTGTTTTCCACCGTGACGGTCTCGCTCTGTCCCTCGGGGTAATTGATGATGGTCAGCTTTATGGGGCGCAGCACCGCCATAACGCGCCGGGCGGTCTCGTTCAGGTCTTCCCGCAGGCAATACTCCAAAAAACCATACTCCACCGTGGAAGCCGCCTTGCTCACGCCGTTGCGCTCGGAGAAATTGCGGATGGAGCGGGGGGTGTAGCCCCGGCGGCGCAGACCGCAGAGGGTGGGCATACGGGGATCGTCCCAGCCGGATACCCGGCCCTCCTCCACCAGCGCGCGCAGCTTGCGCTTGCTCATGACGGTGTAGTTGATGCCCAGACGGGCAAACTCGATCTGCCGGGGCTTGGCGGGCACGGAGCAGTTCTGGATGACCCAGTCGTACAGAGGACGGTGATCCTCAAACTCCAGGGAGCAGAGGGAGTGGGTGATCCCCTCCAGAGCGTCCTCCAGGGGGTGGGCGAAGTCGTACATGGGGTAGATGCACCATTTATCCCCCTGCCGGTGGTGGTGCATGTGGTTGATCCGATAGAGCACAGGGTCGCGCATATTGAAATTACCGCTGGCCAGGTCGATCTTGGCCCGCAGGGTGTACGTGCCGTTGGGGAATTCGCCCGCGCGCATCCGCTCGAACAGAGCGAGGGATTCCTCCGCGGGCCGGTCCCGCCAGGGGGAACGGGCGGGGGTGTTCACGTCCCCCCGGTAATCCCGGAACTGCTCGGGCGTCAGTTCGCACACGTAGGCCAGGCCCTTTTGGATGAGCTCCACGGCATAGGCGTACATCTGTTCAAAATAATCGGAGGCAAAATAGAAGCGGTCCCCCCAGTCATAGCCCAGCCAGCGGATGTCCTCCTGGATGGCCTGGACGTACTCCACGTCCTCCTTGGTGGGGTTTGTATCGTCCATACGCAGATTACACACCCCGCCATACTTTTCGGCGGTGCCGAAGTCCACGAAAATGGCCTTGGCGTGGCCGATGTGGAGGTAGCCGTTGGGCTCGGGCGGAAAGCGGGTGTGGACGGTCATGCCCTGGAACTGACCACCCTGGGCGATATCCTCATCGATGAAATCATGGATAAAGTTCTGGGTCATGACTGGATTCAGTTCGTCCGGCATGTGGTTTCACTCCTTCATATTGATACAGATAGCTATTTTAACCCGAACGCCCGGAAAAAGCAAGAGCGAGAACACCGGGTTTGACAGGGGAATGGGAGATATTTATAATTAGGGCATCACCGCACAATTCCCCACGCACGTCTTGACGGCCAATTTGCCCCACAAATGCGTTGCAAAACCTTGCAATACGCAAAGTATTCCTGCGGTTTTGCGCCTTTTTGCGGCACAAATTTTCGCGCCAATCCGCACGCGTTGAATGATGCGGTAATGCCTAAGGTCTGTAAAACAGAGCGCTCTGCGGTTCCTCCCGGCGCGCATTCGAAGCACGCGGCTTCGCATGATTTCCGCGCAGCGGGCGGCGTTTTCAGGGGCCTGAGCCCGGCGTTTTGGCCTGCGGGAATCGCAGGGAGGACAGAAACAGAAGAGGAGGCGGCGTACATGACCACGGCCCAGATGCGCTACTTCATTACGGTGGCGGAATGCCTGAGCGTTACGGAGGCCGCCGACCGGCTGTATCTCTCTCAGCCCGCCCTGAGCCGCCATATCGCGCAGATGGAGGCGGAGCTCAACGTTCCGCTTTTTCTGCGCACCCGCAATACCATCCGGCTCACGCCTGCGGGGCAGGTGCTGCTGGAGGGGCTGCGGCAGATCTATGGGGACTACCGGGGCCTTCTGGAGCGGGTGGAGGCCGTCAACGCAGGGGTGCGGGGGGAGCTGCGGCTGGGCCTTTTGGAGGAGCAGCTTCTGCCCGCGCCGGTGCGCCGGGCGCTGCGGCACATCGAGACGGAGTACCCCAACATGAAGGTGCGCCTGTCCCGGCACAGCTTCCGGGCGCTGCGGGAGGGGCTGCTGGACGGCAGCCTGGATTGTATCCTTTCCCTCGCCACGGATCTGAGGAGCCTCCCGGAGCTTACTGCCCTGGTGGTGGAACGCGCGCCGCTCTACCTGGTGGTGGGGGCGGACAGCGCGCTGGCGGCGCGGACGGAGCTGGCTCCGGCGGAGTTTCCGAGCGCACTGGGGGACCAGACCTTCATTTTTATGGCGCCGGAAGATTCGCAGGCGGCGGCGGAAGCGGCCGTGAACGCCTTTGCACGCCATGGCTTCCGGCCCCGGTATATCTGCGCGCCCAACGCCGAACTGCTTGCCCTTTGGGTGGCGGCCGGACAGGGCGTGGGGCTGCTCAACGGAAACCACGTCCTGATCCACGATCCGGAGGTGCGCTTTGTTCCCCTGCGGGGGATGGCGGTGACGGAAATGGTCCTGGCCTGGTCTGAGGGAGAAGGAAATCCGGTTGGGGGAACCTTTCTGGAGCAGGTGAGAGAGCAGCTGCAGCGGGATGGGGTTATGGCCCCATGCGAAAATACGTTTGTCTCCCCGGGACAAGGCGGTTAAACTGAAGGTAAAACAGGGACCGACAGGAGGAGACGGACATGACCGAAAAGGAGAACGCCCTGCGGGTATTTCGGAGGGAGAAGCCGGAGTGGCTTCCCCGCTTTGAAAAGTGTATGAAAGGATACTTTCCCAAGAGCATCAACGAGCGCCCTCTCAACTGGGAGGGGGACGACTGGTTCGGCATCCACTGGGTGCCCGACGCGAGCACCAACGGTCTGACCGCGCCCGCGCCGGGCCAGGCGGTGATCCGGGACCCGGAGCGTTGGCGGGAGCAGCTGGCGCTTCCGGACCTGGAGGCCATCGACTGGGCGGCGGAGGCCGAGGGGTTCCGGGCGGCCCAGAGCCCGGAGCGGCTGTCCATGATTATGATGGAGATGGGGATTTTCGAGCGCTACCAACTCCTGCTGGGCTTTGAGGACGCCCTGTGCTCCTTTTACGAATACCCCGACGAGGCCGGGGAGATTTTGGAGGCGCTGACCCAGTTCAAACTGCAGCTGGTGGATCGGATCATGGAGCATCTGAAGCCGGACGTAGTGATGTATATGGATGATCTGGGGACCCAGAACGCTCCGCTGGTGGCCCCTGCTCTGTGGGCGGAATTCATCCGGGCGCGGGATATGCGTATATTCCGTGCGATCCACGATGCGGGCGCGCTGGTGGTCTACCACTGCTGCGGCAAGATCGACACCTTTTTTGATCAGATCGTTACCATGGGGGCGGACGCCTACCACTCGGTACAGCCCGCCAACGACACTGCGATGCTCAAGCGGGTCTATGGGGATCAGATCGTCCTGATCGGCGGCATCGACAACCAGGGGATCACCAATCAGCCCGGCGCCTCCGAGGCGGATATACGGGCGGAGGTGCGCCGGGCGATTGACGCATTTGCTCCCGGCGGCGGATATATCTGCGGCGATACCGACGGTATTTGTGTGGTGAAGCGGGCTCTGGACATCATACAGGATGAGTACGAGGTCTATGGGCGGCACTATTACGAGCGCCACCCCCTATAAGCAGGGATGCCCTCCGGCAGCGCCGGAGGGCATCCCTGCTGTCCGACCCGCCCGCGCCTCACCGCGCGGGCGGGTGGCGGGGGGTTTTTTGGGGTGGTTTTGAA
>NZ_JANGBE010000050.1:0-17900 GCF_024462255.1 Flavonifractor sp. DFI.6.63
TTAGCTGTACAATCTTTTCGGACATGGTTTGCTGTCTCCTTTCGAATGGTGGTGTCGCAACTTCATTCTACCAGACATCTGCAAACCATGTCTCTTTGTCTTTTTGCGAAACTTATTCTACCTGACCTATTTTGACGAATGGCACTCTAAATGCACAAACAAGGTAAAAGGGATGTTTCCCGCCCCTCGGGGGACAGGCATCCCCATCTAAGCTCATCGACGGCCCACCGGCGCCGCGCCCGGATGGGCGTACCTCTCTTTCCGGCTCAGCCCGTCCGGGCAGAATCTGAAACGGGCGGCCTGTTTTGAAACAGGCCGCCCCGCTTGCGGGAATCCCGCCAGTTTATTGCGCCGGGGCTGCGATGGCCGGGATCTGCTTTCCGGTATGGTCGATGGTATAGTCGCTGCCGTAGGTTCCAGGCAGGATGATCTGGGAGATCGGAACAAATGTGTAGCCCTCCTGGAGCAGCTTTTCAAGAATGCCGGGCAGGGCTTCCGGGGTGTGGAGGGCGGCGTTGTGAAAGAGCACGATGGATCCCGGCTGGGCCTTGGAAGTGACCCGCTGCGTGATCTCCGACGCCGGAAGGTCCTTCCAGTCCAGGCTGTCCACATCCCACTGTATGGGCTCCATGCCGATGGAGCGGATCGCAGTGATCACGTTATTGTCATACTCTCCATAAGGCGGCCGGATCAGGGTGGGACGCACGCCGGTCACCGCCTCGATCTTGTCGTTGCAGGCCTCCACATCGGCAATGATCTCCTCTTTGGAGAGCTGCGACATATGGGCGTGATCGTTGGAGTGGTTCATCACCTCGTGCCCGGCATCATGGAGCGCCTTGACCGATTCGGGGTATTTATCCACCCACGAGCCTACCACAAAAAACGTTGCCTTGACGTTATACTTGCCCAGGATGTCGATAAGCTGCTGGGTATCCTCATTGCCCCAGGCTGCGTCAAAGGAGATGGATAGCATCTTCTGATCCCGCTGGACGCAGTAGATGGGCAGTTGCCGGTCGGTGGCATAGGCGCTGACCGCCGCAGGATAATTGACCACATAGAACATGGCCGCCGCCGCCAGGGCGCAGGCCAGGGCGGTCAGGCGCTTTCGCTGGAGCAGAAACACTTTCATAGCTGGACCTCCTAAACTTCGTTTGCTCCATCTTATGAAAGACAAGGCCGGTTCAGAAGAATGCGGCGGCAGAAAGGCGGGACAGCGCCAGGGCCAGCAGGATGCTTCTTCCCGCATGTCTCATGATCGTTTCCCCCCTGTGCTCCAATTCCTTCCTTGTAACGGAAACAGGTCGGACATACAAGTCCGTGGAACCCTCCGGCAGGGATTACCGGCTATGTATCCCCCAACTCCACCGGCTCCAGCTTCATCACGGACACCTCGTAGGCCACCCGCTGCTGACTGACGCCGTCCTCCACCTTGGTGTAGGAGCGGCTCTGCAGCCGTCCGGCAAGGCGCACCCCGTCCCCCACCTCCAACCCGGCGCAGCGCTGGGCCAGCCCGCCCCAGGCGATGCAGGGCAGATAGTCCGCCCGGCCGTAGCGGCGGTTGACCGCCAGCATCAAATCGCAGATCTCCCGTCCCAGCGGGGTACGGCGGAAGACCGGCGGCTTGCACAGCGTCCCCGCCAGCACCAGATCGTTGGCCGGCTCCCCCCCGCCCTTCCGCAGGGAGCGGGCATACAGAGTGATGACCAGGCGGCTGCCCCGGCCGCTCTTGTTGTTGAAGGAGCGCACTTCCCCCTCCACCTCCAGCGGTGTGCCGGCCGCCACGGGACATTGCTCCAGCAGCGGCCGGGCCGCGATGACGTTTACCCGGTCCTCCGAGCCGGAGAGCCGCAGCACCGAAAGCGGAAAGGTCTCGTAAGCCACGCCGTGATTCTCATGGGAAAGGGTGGGCGCCGCCGCCGCCACGCCCCGCAGCAGCGCCCGGTTCTCATTCCAGCCAGTTTGCATATCCATCCACGCTCCTGTGTATTGCTTTTTCGTTCACTGTGGCATGTATATGCGGGCATGTCCGCGGCTATGCCGCGCTCCGGCCCCTCCCCGGCACAAAACCGCCCCCATCCCCGGCGTCTCACGCGGGTGACGGGGGCGGCGCCCGGTGCGTACGCTTACCGCTCGGTGATGGGCTTGGCCTTTTCCTTGGCGGTTTTGGGCCTGCCCTGGAGCTCCGGTACGGGGGGCGCTTCGTTCCGGGGCTTTTCATGGGTGCGCTCGGGACGCTTCATGCCTTGCTTTGCCATAGGGGCACCTCACACATCGTTATTGGGGAGCGACTGCTTCTTTGCATTGGGATTCTGGTTCTGGTTCTCCCGGGTCAGCGGGGTCTGCCCGTTGCACTTCTTTCTTCGTGCCGTCTTGTTGTCGGGCTGGCTGTCCTTTGGCATAGGGCGCTTCCTTTCTGTGCTGTGCTACGCCTGTTCCTGCCAGTTGGCGGGGTAGACGAAGTACAGGAATCGGGCATGGCCCGTGACGGAAAACTGGATGGAGCTGTCCTTGGGGATATAGATCACCTCGCCCGGACCGGCGCTGACGCGTTCTCCGCCGATGAGCACGTCCAGTCTTCCGCTGATCACGTAGTCCATCTCGTCGTAGCGCAGGGTCCAGGGGAACGTGGTGTCGGTCATCTCCATGATGCCCGCCCCCAGGCGCGGGCTCTCCTGGAGGGAAAACAGATCCCGGGTATAGACCCGGTGGCGGGGGTCTCCCGTGTCCATGCGATGCTCCTCAGAGACCGGCAGGTCGGGTACCCGGACGGCACGCACGCCGTGGGCGCCCCCGCCCAGCTTTTCCAGCAGCACCTGGCGCACCAGCGCCTCCAATGCATTTTTATCCATTCCGTTCCTCCCGGCCGTCCTTGCCTGTGAGGAGCATGGCCACGATCACACCGCCGACGCCGCCCACCAGCTTGCCCACGATCATGGGAAAGATCATGGTGGAATCAAACCCGGCGGTAAAGCCCAAATGGTCTCCGAAGACAAAAGCCGCGGACACGGCGAAGGCCACATTGATGACCTTGCCCCGCTTGTCCATATCGGCCATCATACCGAACATGGGGATGTTGTTGGCCAGGGTCGCCACCATTCCGGCGGCCGCCACATCGTTCATACCCAGCAGCCGCCCCAGCTTGAGCAGAGGCTTCTGAAACACCTTGGTGATGACGAAGACCAGGGGAAACGCGCCCGCCAGCACCACTGCGATATCGCCCACGATGGCGACGCCCTCTTCGATGGGGTTCATGCCCGGGATAATGGTGAGGGGGGTGAGCTTCTGGATGATGGCGGCGGCCAGCCCGATGGTGATGATGATGACGATGATCTTGCCGAAAACCTGAAAGCCCTTGACCATTCCATTGGGGATCAGCCAGAGGCCCAGGGCGATGAGCGCCGCGAAGAGAACGATGGGGATCAGGTTGCGCAGCACCATCCCCACCGGGAAGCCCGCCACCAGGCCGCCCACAAAGCTGCCCACCGGGACGGCCACCACGCCCGCCAGCACGCCGGTAGCCAGATACCTGCGGTCCTCCGCGCGGATGATGCCCAGCCCCACGGGGATGGTGAACACGATGGTGGGCCCCAGCATAGAGCCTACGATCAGCCCGCCGAACTGTCCGGCCTGCTTGGTGAGGGCCAGCTCCTGGGCCAGGGGCGCACCGCCCATATCATTGGCCAGAATGGTTCCCGCGAACATGGCCGGGTCCGCGCCCAAGAACTGATAAAACGGGACCACCACAGGGCTCAGCAGACGGGCCAGCACCGGGGCCAGGCAGATGATACCCACCATGGACAGGGCCAGGGAGCCCATGGCCAGGATGCCCTCCTCGAACTTCTCCCCCAGCCCGAAGCGGTTGCCGATGATACGGTCTATGGCGCCCAGGGCCATGAAGACCACCATCAGGTATACAATGATCTCATTGACGGACATTTACATGTCCCCTTTCTTATAGCTTGGCATAAAAGCGCTTCCCGAAGGCGCCGCTCAGACAGACCCGTTTTCTGCGGCAATCCCGGCGGCCCGGGCAAAAACCGGCGCGGCAGGGCGGGACCGTTTGCCGGACCGGCGGGCGCACGGACGGTTCCGTTCTGCCCTACGGCCCATCGATGATGCCCACAATGGCGGCGTCGATGGGGATATGCGCTCCCGCCGCCACCCGTGCCGCGCCCCCGGTGGCCACCAGGACCCGCTCCCCCTCTCCCGCGCCCACGCAGTCCGCGCATACCAGCAGCGCCCCGTCCACCGCTACGGTCAGCAGGGCCTGTCCCGTCAGGGCGGGGGATTTCTTGGTGGCCCATACCTTACCCGCCACTTGTCCTAATAACACCGATGCCCATCTCCCTCATCTGGCGCTCCATGCCCACGAATTTCTGGTAGATGCCCATAGGGGCGGTACGCTTGTACTGCCTGTACTCCATCGCTTCGGCCAGTACCGCCACCCGCTCCCCCCGCAGCAGCGCGCCCAGGACCTGCCGCGCCGGCTCGTCCAGCGGGATGCCCAGGGACAGAAGGGCCATGTCCTGGATGGGCAGGCTGGTGATGACCAACCGCTCCCCTCTCTGCTCCAGCGTCACGGCAGCCTCATCCCCCGGCCGCCCGGGGCGGCGGAAGCGGGAGCGGCCGGCACCGCGGCGGTCGGAACGCGTCTCACGGCAAAATCATCCCCCTGTCGCCCTTCTGGAAGCCGCAGGCGTTGGCCTCGTCGTAGTCGATATGCACCACCGTGGAAAACTTGGGGGACACCCGCACTTCCATCTGTTCGAAGACCAGAGGCCGGTTGGTGAAGCACCGGAACCGGACGTTCTGACCGTCCGCCACGCCGAGACGGCCGGCGTCCTCAGGCGTCATGTGGATATGGCGCTTGGCCACGATCAGGCCCCGCTCCAGGCGGATCACCCGCTCCCCATGGCGCACGGTGAGGCCCGGAGTACCCTGGATATCCCCGGAGAGACGCACCGGGGGCGTGATCCCCAGGGCCACCGCGTCGGTCAGGGAGATCTCCGCCTGACTCTCGCTCCGTTCCGGCCCGAGTATCACCACACGCTCCAGTTTTCCCTTGGGGCCCTCCAGGGTCAAGCGCTCGGCGCAGGCGTACTGCCCCGGCTGAGAGAGATCCTTGACCCGGTTGAGCTGATAGCCCGCGCCGAACAGGGCCTCCAGATCGCCCCGTGACAAGTGGATATGCCGTCCGCTGGCCTCGATCTCGATGGTCAGCCGGGATACGATCTCCTCCGCCAGGCGTTCGATCGCAAGTACATTGGTTGTCATGTTGGTCCACCGCCTTGTACGGCGCGGCGCCCCAGCGCGCCGCGCATCAGGATTGGCGCCGGTATTGCCCGGCCTTCCACTTGATCATCATGATCCACATCAGTGAGGACAGCCGGTTCAGGCCCAGGATCATGTCGCTGCGCGTCACGTTCCCATCCGGGTCCCGGAACGCGGCATAGGCGGCCAGCTCGGTCTGCCGCACCACGGTACGCAGTTTGTTGAGGGCCAAAAGGGCGGGCCCGTCGGTGTAGCGGATCATAAAATGGGGCTGGCCGAAGTGCTTTTCCGGGTAATGGGAATACTCCCGCAGCTGCTCCGGCGTATAGCCGCACAGCCGGATGCTCCCGACCGGCTCGTCCAGCACGTCGAAGCGGATATAGCGCCGTACGAACCCCAGTACCTCCTCCAGCTCCTCCGCCAGCGCGGGGCAGCCCTCCCCCGCGGCCGCCTGCTGGGCCAGGGTGATCTCCGCCTCCAACGCGTCGATCCAGCCCCGGAAGGCGATGCGGGGGTGGTCCTTAAAGACCAGGAGATTGCCCTTGAGATGGGTCATATGCTCCGGCTTTTCGGTCAGCGCCGCGCCGAACAGCGTCTGATATCGGGGCGCAGACGGGGCTTCCGCGCCGCCGGAGCCCGGCTTTGCTGCGCCCTCGGGCCTTCCCTGGGGGTAGACGACCTCCACCCGGTGCTCCCGCAGGTAGTCTTTCGCCCCGGGTGTGAGCACCTGGTCCCGATTGACCACCACCGGCCCGCGTGCGCCGTTGTCCGACATGCGGCGCACATCCTCTTCGGTCAGCAGGGCCATGGCTTACTGTCCGTCGGATTCGCCCTTGGTATGGGGCAGGATGTGATCCACCTCGGCATGGGGCCGCGGGATGACGTGCACGGAGATGAGCTCGCCAACCTTCTCAGCGGCTGCGGCGCCCGCGTCGGTGGCGGCCTTGACGGCCCCCACGTCGCCCCGTACCATAACGGTCACCAGGCCGCCGCCCACCTGTTCCTTTCCCACCAGCTGGACGTTGGCGGCCTTCACCATGGCGTCGGCGGCCTCGATGGCCCCCACCAGTCCCTTTGTCTCCACCATGCCCAGCGCATTCGTGTTTGCCATACGTTCGTTCCTCCTGTGATTCCTGTTTTTTTCATCCGCCGCTTCCTTGGGAAGGGCGGCGCTTTGGCTCTCCTTTTTGGCGCTCCGGGGCCGCGCCGTCTTTGGGCCTGCTGCGTCCGGACGGGCGGCGGCGTAGCTGCCGCTCCCCGCCCCCCGGCGCCTGCCCGGCGGAGCGGCGGTCTCGGGCGGGATATGGGGCGCGCCGCCCACCGTCCCGGCCGCCTCGCCGTTTCCGGCGAAGACGGTATGCTCCTGGTCGTCCTCCATCCCCTGGGGCGTTTCGGCCATCAGGGTGTTGGACAGGGCCTGTACCTGCTGAAGAATGGCCTCATGGGGGTTGAGCAGCACGCCGTCGGCGTTGACCTCGCTCATACGTTCAGCCTCCTCAGGATCTGCTGGACCAGCTCCTCCAGGCCGGGCATGGCCACGGCCTGTTCCGGCCGTCCCGGCTGGTACGGCGCGCGATCCTGCCGCAGATCTTCCAGCTCCCGCACGCCCCAGGCCACGCGCTTGATGTTGATCAGGTCCAGCGGCCCGATGTTGTTGGAGCTGGAGGAGCCGCCCACCGCGCCGCATCCCAGGGTCAGCGCCGGGAACAGGCAGGTGGTGGCGCCCACGCCGCCCAGGGACGCCGGGGTGTTCACCAGCACCCGGCTGGCGGGCACCTCCTGGGCAAAGCGCTTGACGGTGTCCTCGTCCTGGGCGTGGATGGCAAAGGTATGCCCCGCGCCCTCCCACTCCAGGATCTCCACGCAGCGGCGGAGCACCGCCTCTTCGTCGCTCTCCACGTAGTAGGCCAGGATCAGGCCCAGCTTCTCGTTGGAATAGGGATAGCCCCGGCCAACGCCCCGCTCCCGGGCCACCAGCACCCGCGCCGTGGGCGGCACCCGGTCCAGCCCCGCCAGCTTGGCCACCGTCTCCACCGATTTGCCTACGATGGCG
The DNA here is from genome assembly GCF_024462255.1 of Flavonifractor sp. DFI.6.63. Lineage (NCBI taxonomy): Bacteria > Bacillati > Bacillota > Clostridia > Eubacteriales > Oscillospiraceae > Flavonifractor > Flavonifractor sp. DFI.6.63. The sequence continues at coordinate 7,325 of NZ_JANGBE010000050.1, forward strand.
GGGTTCATGGTGCCGTTGGAGCGCAGGATGAACCGGGAAAGCCGGCTGTGCTCCTCATCCGAGAGGAGATAGGCCCCCTGGGCCTTCAGCTCGGCGCTCACCGCCGCCTCCATCTCCCGGGTGACCACGATGGACTGCTCGCTGGCGCAGATGGTGCCGTTATCGAAGGTCTTGGAATCCAGGATGCGTTTGACGGCCAGCCTCACGTCGGCGCTGCGGTGAATATAGGCCGGTCCATTGCCCGCGCCCACGCCGATGGCGGGCGTCCCGGAGGAGTAGGCCGCCTTGACCATGGCCCCGCCTCCGGTGGCCAGGATCAGACGGGTCGCGTCGTGGCGCATCAGCGCCTGGGTCGCCTCCAGGGTAGGATTTGTGATGCAGGCGATGGCTCCCGCCGGCGCGCCGGCGCTCTCCGCCGCCCGGCGCACCACGTTCACCGCCTCCAGGATGCAGCCCGCCGCGCTGGGGTGCGGGGAAAAGAGGATCGGATTGCCCGCCTTCAAGCAGATCATGGCCTTATAAATGACGGTGGAGGTGGGATTGGTGGAGGGCACCAGCCCCGCCACGATCCCTACCGGTACGCCGATGTCGATGGTGCGTTTCTCCCGGTCCTCGGCCAGGATGCCGTGGGTGCGCTCGTCCTTGATGGCGTCGTAGAGGGTGAGGGCGGCAAAGCGGTTTTTGATCTCCTTGTCCGCCGGGATACCGAAGCCGGTCTCCTCCACCGCCAGCTCCGCCAGTCTGCGGGCTTGCTCCGCCGCCGATGCGGAGATGGCCTTCGTTATTTTGTCCAGCTGTTCCTGGGTCATGCGTTCCAGGGCGCGCTGCGCCTGCCGGGCCTGTCCCAGCAGGTCCCGCACCTCCTGAATGGATTGCAGGTCCTTGTCCAAATCGTTCCCTCCTTGGGCTTGCAGAGACGGCTTGCCGCCTTTGCAGACATTTGCGGAATCGATGCCAGCCGCGGCGGCCCCCTCAAAGCGCGGAGAGGGGCGCACCGCAGGTGCACGTCCGGAGGGAAGCGCTCTCCCCCGGACGGCGCGTCGCGTTTGCGCCGAGAAGCGACGCGTCTAAACCTCACGCGGCCGGGCCGCCACGGCCTTGACCGCCTCGGCGAACGCAGCGGCGGCCGCGTTGCAGGCGGACTGGGTGCCGGTCAGCAGACCGCCGCCGAAGTTGGTCTCGCTGGGCGGCTCAAAAAGGGCTACCAGCTCCACGTCGGAAGCCTTGAGCGCTTCATCCAGGCCCACCACCGCCTCCAGCGGGGGCGCGATCAGGTAGGCCAGGGCCTCGCCCTCCTTTACCCCCGCCGTTTTGGACAAATAACTGCCTGTCCGGGAGACGGTATGGGCGAAGTAGACGATGGAGTCGTCCTCGTTGGCGGAGACAAAGCCCACGCCGCTCTCCATAAAGTCCACGCAGGATCTCAGCCCGCTCTGGACCTCCGCCGGGTTGGGCCCCGCCAGAATGCCGATGACCTCTCCCGCCAGCTTGGTGGAAGCATTGGCCGCTCCGGCATAGAGGGAGCGGCCGTAGACCACCTCCACAGCGGCGGCCTTGGTGGCCTCGTCCAGGGCGCAGTAGGTCACATCGTCGCTGTCGGCGGTAAGGATGCCGATGGAGCGGTATTCCTGGGGCAGGCCCAGCTTCTGGGCCAGCGTCTCGCTGACGTTTGCAATGGTATGGGTGGCCAATACCTTGGCCGGGATCCGGTCGCCTGTCATAACATCACCTCAAATCAATGCCGGAGGCTTTCTTCTCCAGCATCCTGTGAATCAATTCCGCAATGTGGGCCCCGGCCTCCACCGCGGTGGTGCCCTGCCGGTGGATGTTGGATACCACGGTGCGCTTGGACTCGGGTATGCCGATGTGGGGCTGATAGGTCACGTAGGCGGACATGGATTCCGCCGTCACCAGACCGGGCCGTTCTCCGACCAGCATGCACACCACCTCCGCCCCCGTCAGATCTCCGATGTGATCGCAGGCCCCCACCCGGCAGTACTTGACAAAGAGCACCGGCCCGGGCGGAATGCCATAGGCCTCCAGGCCCGCCCGGATGGCCTGCATGCAGTCGGCGGCGTTGGCCTCAATGGCGGCGGAGCTCAAACCGTCCCCCACCACCAGGGCCACCTTTGGGCTGCGTCCAAAGGTCTTTTGGATGATGGCCTGATTCTGCTCGTCGAACCGGCGGCCCCGGTCGGGGCGGGTCAGATATTCGTCCTTGTCGGCGCACAGCGTCTGGGTAAACACCCAGCCGTTTTGGTCCACAAAGGCCTCGTCCACGTGGGAAAACACGGAATCCTGCGCGGCCGCATGGTCTGCGCGCATGCGCAGCATGGTGATGGTCTTGTACCGGGCGCCCGCCCGGCCTACCCCCAGGCGGGCGGGGGTCTTCCGCTTCAGGTCCAGAAATGCCGGGCCGTTGCGGGGGTCCTTGACCAGATACTGCCGCCGCAGATCGATCTCGGAGATGTCGTCCAGACAGCCGTCTCCGGCGGTGCTCTCCCGTTCCATGGGGTGGTAGTCCGCTCCCTTCACCTGGGGCGTGGGCGCCTGGCCCGCCAGCTCCACGATCATGCGCTCCACCAGGGCGCGTACCTCTTTTTCGTTCATATCGATTGCTCCTTCGCCTCGCAGAGTTCTGTCGTCCGCAGACGACGGAATAAAATCAGGATCCGCCCGTTCCGGGAGACATCGGGTTCCCCCGGGGCGGCACGGCCGCCCCGGCCCGCGTGATACAGGCGCCGCTGGCGCATGTCCGCACGCTGCGCCCTCGGAACGGACGCTTCCCATGAAATTTTTGCCGACCGCTTCGTGCAGCTTCCTCGAACCGGCGGCAAAGCCGCTTTTTCCACTGCCTCGCCTGCCCCTTCGGGGCAATTCGCCTTCCGTGCGCCGCAGAATATACCGCCCGGCCCGTACAGGGCGGCTTCGCCGCTTTTTTGCCCGCCCGGCCGGAGAGGCCCTCTCCCGCCGGCCGCGTCAGGCCAGTAAAATCGACGCATCCCCCGCCAGGGCCGTGAGCTTGTTGTCCTCCACAAAGCCCATCTGCTCCAGCCAGCGCTGGAAGGGCTTGATGGCGGTCAGCCCGAACATTTCCCGCAGGGCCGCCGTCTCATGGAACCCGGTGGTCTGGTAGTTGAGCATGACGTCGTCCCCGTGAGGGATGCCCATAAAATAGTTGCACCCGGCGGTGGTCAGCAGGACGGCCAGGTCCTCGATGTCGCTCTGATCGGCCTTCATGTGGTTGGTATAGCAGGCGTCGCACCCCATGGGGATGCCGGTGAGCTTGCCCATGAAGTGATCCTCCAGCCCCGCCCGGATGACCTGCTTGGAGTTGTAAAGATACTCCGGGCCGATAAAGCCCACCACCGTGTTGACCAAATAGGGCTGAAAGCGCTTGGCAAAACCGTAGCACCGGGCCTCCATAACCACCTGGTCGGCCCCATGGTGGGCCTCGGAGGAGAGCTCCGAGCCCTGCCCGGTTTCGAAATACATCACATTGGGCCCCTCGGCATTGCCCTGGCGCAGCGCCAGCTGGCGTGCCTCCTCAATCAGCTTGCCGTCCAGGCCGAAGGCCTCGTTTCCCTTCTGGGAGCCGGCGATGGACTGAAAGATCAGATCGCAGGGCGCCCCCTGGCGTACCGCCTCCATCTGGGTGGTCACGTGGGCCAGTACGCAGATCTGCGTGGGAATGGCCCAGCGGTTCCGGATCTCATGGAAGCGGTCCAGCACCCGGCGCACGCTCTCCACACTGTCGTCTACCGGATTCAGTCCCAGCACCGCGTCCCCCGCGCCGTAGGTCAGCCCCTCCAGCAGGCTTGCCATGATGCCGTCCGGGTCGTCGGTGGGATGGTTGGGCTGAAGGCGGCAGGACAGCGTGCCCGGCTCCCCGATGGTCGTGTTGCAGTGGGCGGTGACGGTGATCTTCCTAGCCGCGTAAATCAGGTCCATATTGCTCATAAGCTTGGCTGCCGCCGCGATCATCTCGGCGGTAAGCCCCCGGCTGAGACGCCGGATGGCGGCGGAGTCGTTGTGCTCGTCCAGCAGCCACTCCCGCAGCTCGGCCACCGTCCAGTTCTTGATTTCGTCATAGATCGTTTCGTTCACGTCGTCCTGGATGATACGGGTGACCTCGTCCTCCTCATAGGGGACGGCGGGATGGTTGCGCAGGTCGGCCAGGGTCAGGTTCGCCACCACCACCTTGGCCGCCACCCGTTCTTCGGCGCTCTCGGCGGCGATGCCCGACAGGGAATCCCCCGACTTGACCTCGTTCGCCTTGGCCAAGACGTCCTTGACCGACTGAAACTGGTACACATGGCCCAGCAGCTTTGTTTTGAGTATCAAAAAAATCCGCTCCCTTGCAGCGGGGCATCCCCGCCCTACTTGTTGAATACCAACGTCTTAATGATCACCGGCAATACAGCTCCATTGGCGACGGGCGCGCCGATGTCGATGTAGTCGCCGTTGTCCACCCCCACGCCGTCCAGGCACAAAATAGGTCCCTCCAGCAGGGGCGCCATGGTCTGGCCCAGCACCTTGGCCATGTCCCGCTCTACCACGACCACGCTTGCAAACCCCGCCCGCCGCAGGGGCTCCAGCCCCCGTGCCACGCCCTGGGCCAGCTCCCGCACACGGGAATAGCCGGGGTTTTCCTCTCCCCGCAGGCCCAGGGCCAACTGGCTCAGGCCGCCCTCATCGGCAAACCAGCGCAGCTTGGCCCCGATGGCCTGCTCCAGCGCCTGGGCCGATCCCCGTTCCTCCGCCTCGGTAAGCTTCAGGATGGGCAGGTTTTTCAGCGGGAACACCGCGTTCCGATAGAAGATGGTCGAGCCGGAGAGCTCCGTGGAGTGGCTGCCCGCCCCCACTACCGTGGCCCGGATGGTCTCGGTGCCGGCGCGCAGCTGTGCCCCGCGGAACCGGGGCGACTCCCGGATGGCCCGGCCCAGCAGCACGCCGATATCGCCATAGGCGCGCCAGTCCCCTTGGGGCGTGTAGATGCAGTCGGCCACCCCACCGGAGAAGGAGCACACCGGCGGCCGGTCCGGCGGCTCCCACCGGGTCCCCTCGGTCAAAAGGGCGTCCAGCTTATCCCGGCCCGGCCGCAGTCCCGCCGCCTGTTCCAGCGCCTGAGTCAAAAACTCCACCACCGGCGCCAGCGCTTCGGGGTGTGCCCGTTCCCCTGCCGCGGGGGGCGGGCACACTCCCGTCCTCCGCAGCACCGGGGAGACATAGGTGACCAGCCCCGTCTCCCGCTCCAGCTTGATCAGCCGTCCGCCCACATCCAGGCATCCGGTGCGCACCAGCTCCCCATGGGAGTAAAGCGCCAGGTTGGAGGTGCCGCCCCCGATATCGAAGTTGAGCACATCGGTATGGTGCTCCCGGGCGTAGGCGTCCGCGCCCGCGCCCCGGGCGGCCAGGATGCTCTCCAGGTCCGGCCCGGCGGTGGCCACCACAAAGTCTCCGGCAAAGGCCGACAGGGCGCCGAGCACTTCCCGCGCGTTTTCCTTCCGGGCGGTCTCCCCGGTGATGATGACCGCGCCGGTGCCGATCTGGCGCTTGTCAAAGCCGGACTTCCGGTACTCCTCTTCCACAATGCGCCGTACCCCGTCGGCGTCGATCACGGTCTCCGATTTCAGGGGCGTAAAGTGGATGTCGCTGCGGTAGAGCACCTCCCGCTCCGCGATGGCTACCCGCGGCACGGAAAAGGGATTGGCCCGGTTTTCCAGGACCAGCCGCGAGATGACCAGCTGCGTGGTGGAGGTGCCGATATCAATGCCGACCGATAAAAGCTGCTCACTCATCCGGGCACCTCCGCCGCCGCGGCCCCGCAGGCCCGGTCAGGCTCCGCCGGCCCGGTGGAGGCGGGGCTCCGCCGGCAATGCCTGCCGGGAAACACTGCCCCGCCATGCTATACCAGCTCCTTCAGGATCGCCTTCACGTCCAGCACCGAGACGCTTCTGGGGTTTGTGGGGGTACAAAGGTCGGCCAGGGCGGCCTCGGCCAGCGCGTCCATGTCTCCCCGGAGCTGCCCCGCCTCCACGCCGCAGGCGCTCAGCCGGTCGGGCAGCTTCAGGGCGGCGCGCAGCCGGTTGAGTGCCGCGGCCAGCGCCCGGGGGTTCTGGGCCAGGCCGCAGCGCCCGGCCAGCCGGGCATACCGCCGGGCGGCTCCGGCGTCCGCCGCGTTGAACTGGATGACGTGAGGCAGCAGCAGCGCGTTGAGCCGCCCATGGGGCACATGGTAGCGCCCGCCCAGGCTGTGCGCCAGACCGTGGCAAAGGCCCAGCCCGGCGGCGTTGAACGCCATCCCCGCCATGCAGGAGGCCAGCAGCATGTTCTCCTTGGCCCGGCTCTCCCCCGCCGTCTCATAAGCCGGCTTCAGGTGTTCATAGGCCAGTGAGAAGGCCTGCTCCGCCAGCGCGTCGGAGAAGGGGCTGGCCTGTTTCGCCACGTAGGCCTCGGCGGCGTGGGTGAGCACATCCATCCCCGTGTCCGCCGTGACGGCGGGAGGCACGCCGGCCAGCAGCGAGGCGTCCAATACCGCCGCGTCCGGCAGCAGGGCATCGTCCACCAGGGGATACTTGACCCCCCGCTCCGTATCGGTGAGCACCGCGAAGGAGGTCACCTCCGATCCGGTCCCCGCCGTGGTGGGCACCGCGTAAAAAAGAGGAGCCAGCCCCGCCTCCAGCTTTTTCCCGAACTCCACCATGGCTTTGGCGCAGTCCATGGGCGAGCCGCCGCCGAAGGCCACCACCGCCTCCGGCCGGAAGTCCGCCAGCGCCCGGGCCCCCCGCGCCACCAGGGCCAAAGAGGGATCGGGAACCACCTCGGTGAACCGTTCCACCGTGCAGCCGGTCAGGCGGGCGGTCACCCGGTCCAGCAGTCCGGAGCTGGATAAGAACGCGTCCGTGATGACCATCACCCGCTTTCCCGCCAGCGCATCCAGCGCCGCCAGCGCGTCCGGGCCAAAATAGATTGTCGGTTTCAGTTGAAATCGTTCCATGCCGTTTCCCCTGCTTCTTCCTTGATGGGGTTAGTATGGCAGAGAATGAAATGATTATGCAGCATGACTTGCCCGGACCAGCTGCAAAAAGCCGCCGGGAACTCCGTGAGTCGGAGTTCCCGGCGGCTTTTTGCACGTTTGGGGTTGGTGTGGCGGCTTTGCAGCACGCTTATGCGGCCTGCTTCCGCCCTATCGGTCCCACTTCTCGATGAGGGCGCGCAGCTGGTCGGCAAACTTGCCCAGATCCTTGTTGGCGCCGCCCTTGTTGCGGGCGATGACCTGCATGAGCTGTGCGCCCATGTCTTCCAGACGCCGGTAGGCCGGGGATGCCGCAGGGGCCGCGGCGGCGGACTTGGGCGGCAGCGGGATGCCGGCGGCCAGTACGCGGTTTTCCAGCAGATCGTAGACCTCTTCGTAGTCCGGCGCGTGCGCGGGAAGGCCCCGCTGGCGCAGGGTATCCGCATAGATCTCGGTGACTTCGCAGTCTCCATGGACCACAAAGACCTGGCGCGGCTTGGGCTGATAGTGGTCGATCCACTGCAGCAGGCCGTCCCGGTCGGCGTGAGAGGACAGGCCGTGGAAATTGACGATCCGGGCCCGGACGGCGATCTCCTCCCCAAAGAGCTTCACGGAGGAAACCCCGTTCAACAGCCGCCGGCCCAGGCTGCCCTCGGCCTGGTAGCCCACGAAGACCACGGCGCATTCCGCCCGCCAAAGGTTGTGCTTGAGATGGTGGCGGATGCGCCCGGCGTCGCACATGCCGGAGGCCGAGATGATGACCTTGGGCGACTTGTCCAGATTCAGCGCCTTGGACTCCTCGCTGCTCTCGGTGATGTTCAGCCCCGGGAACTGGAACAGGGCCCCGCCTTTCAGCGCCTGGATGGCCTGCTCGTCCAGATAGCCGTGCAGGTCGCCGGAAAAAATACGCGTGGCCTCTCCTGCCAGGGGGGAATCCACATAGACCTGGAAGTTGGGGACGCTTTTGACCATTCCCTGCTCTTTCATCTCCCGCATAAAGTACAACAGCTCCTGGGTACGCCCCACGGCGAACGAGGGGATGATCACGTTCCCGCCCTTGCTCAGCGTCTCGTCAATGATGGCGGCCAGGTCGCCGGTGTAATCCGGCTGCTCGCTCACATCGTGGAGACGGTCGCCGTAAGTGCTCTCGGTGAGCACATAATCGGCCTGACGGATGTACTGGGGATCCCGAATGATGGGCTGGTCCCGGTTTCCGATATCCCCGGAGAAGACGATCTTCCGCGTCTCGCTCCCCTCGGTGAGCCACATCTCCACGCTGGCCGAACCCAGCAGATGGCCGGCATCCACGAAGCGGGCCTTCACCCCGTCGGCGATCTGGATCTCCGAATCGTACTCGCAGGTGACGATGCGTTTCACCGCTTCCTCTGCGTCCGCCACCGTGTAAAGGGGCTCCACCGGCTCCCGGCCGGCCCGCCTGCCCTTTTGGTTGGTCCACTGGGCGTCGCTCTCCTGGATGTGGGCCGAATCCCGCAGCATGATGGACAAAAGCTGCCCGGTCAGGCGGGTGCAGTAGATATTGCCTTGAAATCCCTGTTTCACCAGCAGAGGGATGCGGCCGGAGTGGTCGATGTGCGCGTGCGTGACCACCACCGCGTCGATGTACCCGGCGCTGAAGTCCAGCTGGCGGTTGTCCCGCTCGTCCCTGCCCTGCTGCAAGCCGCAGTCCACCAGGATCTTCTTCCCGCCGCACTCCACGCAGTGGCAGCTGCCGGTGACCGCCCTGGCCGCGCCGAAAAAGGTCAGTTTCAACAAAGCACCTCCTTGTTTTTTCGCTTCGACTTTATTTTACATCCAAAACCGCTCGGTGTAAATACCTGTCCAGCATCCGGTAGGAGGGGCAGCAGATCTGCCGCCCGAACACCTGGGACAGCGCTTGGTTCCACTCCTCCAGGGTATAGGTATTGACCGGCAGCAGGGTCAGCAGCGTCAACAGCCACGCCGGGTCGGCTCCACAGGGCTCCACGCCCATACTCCGGCGCAGGCGGGCCAGAATGCGGTTTTCCATGCCCTCAATCACCTCTGCGCCTATTTTATGCGCCTCAGGCGGCTGGCGGGACCCCCCCGCCGCCCGGCGACGGCAGATGCAGGCTGGGCGCGTGCCCCCGGCGGCAGGCTTTCGGATCCAAACGGACGGGCCGGCCCGGCGCCTTCAGCGGTAATAACGGCGCAGTTCCTCCAAAAAAGCCATCAGCAGGGGGTTGGCGTTTCCCCGCCGCCGGACGGCGCACAGAGCGCTCCATGTGTCCGGCAGGGGGAAAACCCTCAGCAGCGGGTTTGCATAGTCCCGCAGGAACCGGTCGCACACCAGCACCTCGTCGTCCCGCTGCAGCGCGCTGATCAGTCCGTGCGCGTTGGAGGTCCACACCGCGATATCCGGCGTGAAGCCGCCTTGCCGCAGGCAGATCTCCCGCACGTAGGCCGCATACCGGGGCGTCTCCTGCTCCCGTATACCCACAAAGCGCTGCCCCCGCAGGTCCTCATAGGTTACCCGCTCCTTTCGGGCAAGCGGATTGGAGCGCAGCATACATACCAGCTTGGGACAGGTGCAGATTTCTTCCTGCTCCAGCTCCGTCTCCGCCTCCCCCGCGTCGAACGCGATGGTGAGCACTACGTCCACCTCGTCCCGCAGCAGCTTGGAGCGCCACTGAGAAAACGAGGCGTATTCAAAGGACAGGTCGGCCTCCGGCTGCCGGCGCAGCAGTGCGTTGCGCACCTCCGGCATATCGTTGAGCACATTGAGGGAATCCACCGTGCATACCCGCAGGCGGCTGGCCCCAGTTGTCCGGAAGCGCTCCAGCACCTGGACGGACTGCTCAAAGGCGGCCAGGAGCGGCCGCCAGCGGCTGTAGAGCAGCTCCCCCGCCTCGGTCAGCCCCACTGGGCGCTCCTCCCGGCGGAACAGCCGCACGCCCAGCTCCCGCTCCAGCACGCCGATGCGGCGGCTGACGGTGGACTGCTCCAGATTTACCTGCTCCGCCGCCTTGGAAAAGCTGTGCTGCTCCGCCACGGCCAGAAATACCTGGATCTGCAGCAGACTTACGTCGAATTCCAGCATATGCCCCCTCCTGTACTATGTATTTACTGCATGATATCATGTAAAAGTTCATTTTACAACGAGCGTTCTTTTTTATATGATTACGCCAGCAATACAAATAACAGGAGGGATTATTATGGGCAAACCGACCAACAAGCAACTGACCAACAGCAAGTTTGGCCCCTGGGGCTGGAGCATGATACTTTATGCGTTTCTGCTCTACTATTTCTGGGCCGGACTTTCGGTGGACGCCCTGAATGTTTACCCTGAAGCATTTGCCGCCCTGCACGGCTGGGATCCCAACGTACTGCTGGGCTTCGCCACCCCCGCCGGCATCATCGGCGTGCTGGGCGGCATCGTCTTCGGCCGCCTGGTTATGAAGACCGGCGTGCGCATCCTGTGCACCTTTACCCTGGTCCTCACCGGCCTGCTCTACATCTGGTTCGGCCACGTGAACTCCCCCGTGCTGTTTTTGGTCTGCCTGACCCTGTTCACCTTTATTT
>NZ_JANGBE010000051.1:0-14658 GCF_024462255.1 Flavonifractor sp. DFI.6.63
GTGTCCCTCAGGGACCAAATCTTCTATCGTCACCATGTGCAGCTTCAGTTGCATTCCCATCCCCCTCTCCGCTCTTTTTTCATTATATCATATTTCCAGTGATACGCGGGCTTTGTCAACAGCCCCAAAATGCGCCGATGCATCCGTTCAGGCTGCGAAAGCGCTTCATCTCCCCGGTGTTGCGCACAAAATGCAGCATGGGGATCCCCAGCGTCATGAACGCATAAAAGGACAGATAGCACACCAGCGGCGATTGGCCGCTCAGCTCCTGGACCAGCGAGGAGTCCAGCGCACACCAGGCCCCGCAGAGCAGCAGAAAGCAGGCCACATCGCCGAAGCGCCGGTCCTGCATATGGACCTTGGCCAGGTAGAGGGCGATCACGGTGGCCGCCACGCTCATAAGGGCCATGGTAAATACGATCAGCAGGGTAAAGGCGTCTCCCGCGCAGTGCCGGCGGAAGACCGCGCTGCTGCTGCCCAGATAGACCTCCGCCAGGACAAAGCGGCCGTCCCCGGGATCTTCATAGCTCAGCACCAGCGGCTGCGCGCTCGTCTCCTCCGGCAGCACGGCGTTGCAGTCCAGCTTGGCCCGCATCTGCTTGTTGCGCGGAAACGCCGTATCGTCATAGGCGTAGAGCACCTCGTCCCCCAGCGCGATCTGCAGCCGGTAGACCGCCCCCCGGGTGGTCAGGGTCGCGCCCTGGTCGGCATCGGTCAGGCTGTCGTTGTACAGTACCAGGTCTCCCCCGCCCTCCAGCACGACCGTCCCCGGCACCTGCACCGCAAAGCGCCGTCCGTCCTCCAGCCGGTACCAGCCTGCCGAAAGCTCCCGTACGTCTTCCAGGGCCCTGTCCGTCTTCTGCCGGACGATCCCGCTCAGGGAGAGCCCAACCGTCAGCAAAACGCCCAGCACCAGCAGGCACTCCCAGCCCCGACTGTTCAAACGTCCCGTTTTCCTCACCTCTCTGCCGTCCGCGCCAAATGCAAAGCCCTGCCAGGGTATGGCAGGGCTAAACTGAAATCGTGCAGCTGGCTGCCATCATCCATACAGGCCCTTTAGCTTTGCGTCGCCGCCTTTCGGCGGGTTTGCCACCGTATTTTGTTCGTTTTTATTGTAACTCCTGTTTCGGTCCGCTGTCAATCCGTTCGTTTCGCGAAAGATCCGCCCCGGCGTTCTGTCCCCGCGCGGCGCGCCACGCCTCAAACGCCGGAACGGGAAGCGGCTTTGCATAAATGCAGCCCTGGATCAGATCGCAGCCCACCGCCCGCAGGAATGCAAGCTGTTCCGGCGTCTCGATCCCCTCGGCCACCGTAAGCGCGCCGAGCGTTCGGGAGCGCTCCATGACCGATGCGGCGACATCCCTTAGCCGCGCCCCCTTTCCCCGGCCCCATACATATCGTGCTGCGTCAGGGAAGAATAGTGGCTGTTGATGGTGCTGAGAGCGTCATACAGGGCCACCAGCAGATAGTTCTTGATGTTGCGGACATAGGCGGCTCTTTCGCTTTTGTGACAGTTTAATTCTACTACAGGATACTGCAAATATCCACTGTTCTGTGTATCGTTCCGCAGACGCAGCAAGGCGCCCCGGTCCCTTGTGTGAACCGGGGCGCCTGACGCGGCGGAATTCTTTTAACTTCTGGGGTTCTTGATGGCGGCCTGCGCGGCGGCCAGCCGGGCGATGGGCACGCGGTAGGGGGAGCAGGACACATAGTCCAGGCCCACCTTGTGGCAGAACTCCACGCTGGTGGGGTCGCCGCCGTGCTCGCCGCAGATACCCAGATGGATGTTCGGACGGGTCTCGCGGCCCAGCTTGGCGGCCATGGCCACCAGTTTGCCCACGCCCTTCTGATCCAGGTGGGCAAAGGGGTCGGACTCATAGATCTTCTTATCGTAGTAGTAGGAGAGGAATTTGCCCGCGTCGTCGCGGCTGAAGCCGAAGGTCATCTGGGTCAGGTCGTTGGTCCCGAAGGAGAAGAACTCGGCCTCCTTGGCGATCTCGTCGGCGGTCAGGGCGGCGCGGGGGATCTCGATCATGGTGCCGACCTCATACTTCATGTCGCTGCCGGCGGCCTTGAGGAGCGCGTCGGCGGTGGCCACCACCACGTCCTTGACGTACTTGAGCTCCTTGACCTCGCCCACCAGGGGGATCATGATCTCGGGGACCATCTTCCAGTCGGGGTGCTTCTTCTGCACGTTAATGGCGGCGTTGATGACGGCGGTGGTCTGCATTTCGGCGATCTCCGGGTAGGAGACGGCCAGACGGCAGCCACGGTGGCCCATCATGGGGTTGAACTCATGCAGCGAGGCAATGACGTTGCGGAGCTTCTCCACCGAGATGCCCATCTCCTTGGCGATCTCCTGGATGTCCTCCTCCTTGGTGGGGAGGAACTCATGCAGCGGGGGGTCCAGGAAGCGGATGACCACGGGCTGGCCCTCCATGGCCTCGTAGATGCCCTCAAAGTCGCCCTGCTGATAGGGCATGATCTTAGCCAGGGCCTTCTTGCGGTCGTCCACGTTGTCGGCCACGATCATCTCGCGGATCGCCTTGATGCGCTCGCCCTCGAAGAACATATGCTCGGTGCGGCACAGGCCGATGCCCTGGGCGCCGAAGGCATAGCCCTGGGCGGCGTCGCGGGGGTTATCGGCGTTTGTGTACACCATAAGCTGGCGGTACTGGTCGGCCCAGCCCATAAAGCGCCCGAAGGGGCCGGTGGAGGGGTCGGCGGGCACGGTGGGCACGGCCTCGCCGTAGATGTTGCCCGTGGAACCGTCGATGGAGATCCAGTCGCCCTCCCGATAGGTCTTACCGGCCAGCGTAAAGCACTTGTTGTCATAGTCCACCACGATCTCGCCGCAGCCGGACACGCAGCAGGTGCCCATGCCGCGGGCCACCACGGCGGCGTGGGAGGTCATGCCGCCCCGGACGGTCAGGATGCCCTGGGCCACCTGCATGCCCTCGATGTCCTCGGGGGAGGTCTCCAGGCGGACCAGGATGACCTTCTCGCCCCGCTCGTGCCACTGCTTGGCCTCCTCGGCGGTGAAGACCACCTTGCCGCAGGCGGCGCCGGGGGAAGCGGCCAGACCCTTGCCGACGATCTCGGCCTTCTTCAGGGCCGCGGCGTCAAACTGAGGATGGAGCAGGGAGTCCAGCTGCTTGGGCTCCACCCGCAGCACAGCCTCCTTCTCGCTGATCATCCCCTCGTCCACCAGGTCCACGGCCACCTTCAGGGCGGCGGCGGCGGTACGCTTGCCGTTGCGGGTCTGGAGCATGTAGAGCTTTCCGTTCTCGATGGTGAACTCCATGTCCTGCATATCCTTATAGTGCTGCTCCAGCTTATTGGCGATCTCGGCAAACTGCTCATATACCGCGGGCATCTCCTCATGAAGCTTGGAGATGGGGGAGGGGGTGCGCACGCCGGCCACCACATCCTCGCCCTGGGCGTTGATGAGGTACTCGCCGAACAGGGCCTTTTCACCGGTCGCCGGGTTGCGGGTAAACGCCACGCCGGTGCCGGAGTTGTCCCCGGAATTGCCGAAGACCATGGACTGCACATTGACGGCGGTGCCCCAGTCGTAGGGGATCTCGTTCATGCGGCGATACACGTTGGCGCGGGGGTTGTCCCAGGAGCGGAACACGGCCTTGACCGCCTCCATCAGCTGCACCTTGGGGTCCTGGGGGAAGGCCTCGCCCTTCTCGTTCTGATAGAACTGCTTGAACAGGCGCACCAGCTCTTTCATATCGTCGGTGTCCAGTTCCACATCCTGCTTGACGCCCTTCTTCTCCTTCAGCGCGTCGATGATCTCTTCAAAGCGTTTCTTGGACAGCTCCATGACCACGTCGGAGAACATCTGGATAAACCGGCGATAGGAGTCGTAGGCAAAGCGGGGGTTGTTGGTAAACTTGGCCAGGCCCTCCACCACCGTGTCGTTCAGGCCCAGGTTGAGGATCGTGTCCATCATGCCGGGCATGGAAGCCCGGGCGCCGGAGCGGACCGAGACCAGCAGAGGATTGACGGGATCGGCAAATTTCTTGCCGCAGATCTCCTCCATCTTGCCCAGGTACTCATAGATCTGGGCCTGGATGTCCTCATTGATCTGGCGGCCATCCGTATAATACTGGGTGCATGCCTCGGTGGTCACAGTGAAGCCCTGGGGTACCGGCATGCCCAGATTGGTCATCTCAGCCAGGTTGGCGCCCTTGCCGCCCAGCAGTTCCCGCATGGAGCCGTTGCCTTCAGAGAACAGGTACACGTACTTATGCGCGTTGGCCATAGTCACATTCCTCCTAAGATAGTCGTTACGGGCATTATTATATCATTTGCATCATAAATTGCAATACAAAACCATCCGATTTTGTCCATAATCCACTCCTTGTTTTCCATTTCCCCCTGCCATATGATCTGTTTTCCCGAAAGGGCGGCCGCGGTGTGCATTTACACGGGGAAAGCGGGCGCCGGCAGGGCGAGGCTCCGCACAGTTCCGCCGACGGCCTGCTTCCGCCGCGCCTCCCTGTTCCATTGGCCGGCCTCCTCTCCGCCCGCAACCCCCTTTCGTCAGGCAAGCTGCTGCACACAGGCAAAAAATCTTTGCCTTTTGGCCCATAAGGCGCTACAATCGGAGCAGTACACAGAGGAGGCAATGGCATGACGGATCTGCTCATGAAATGCATCGCCCGCATCCGGAGCGACTTTCCCACCAAATTCGGCGTCCCCCGGCAGAGCGGCCTGGTGGACGCGCTGGAGGCTCTGGTGGTCTTTGAACCGAAATTCCGCAACCCGGATGCGCTGCGGGGACTGGACGGCTTTTCCCACATCTGGCTGATCTGGCAATTTTCCCAGGCGGTGCGGAAGACCTGGTCCCCGACGGTCCGTCCGCCCCGGCTGGGCGGTAATGCGCGGCTGGGGGTCTTCGCCACCCGCTCTCCCTTCCGCCCCAATCCCATCGGGCTCTCCTGCGTGCGGCTGCTTGGAGTGGAGGAGCAGCCCGGGCTGGGGCCTGTGCTGCGGGTGGCGGGCGCCGATCTGGTGGACGGCACGCCTATTTTCGATATCAAGCCTTATCTGCCCTATTCCGATATCCGGCCCGAGGCCACCGCCGGCTTTGCCCCCGGCGCGGACACGGTTTTGGAGGTCGTCTTTCCGCCCGGCCTGCTGGAGCGGGTGCCCCCGGAAAAGCGGGCGGCCCTGACGGGCGTGCTCTCCTGCGACCCCCGCCCGGCCTATCAAAAGGATCCGGACCGGGTCTACGGCTTGGATTTTGCGGGCTTAAACGTTCGTTTTTCTGTGTGCGGCCAGCTTCTTACCGTTCTGGATGTGCGTCCGCTGCCCGCGCATTGAGTCAATGCAGCCGGGCTTTTCCAGGCGGGGCTGCCGGCCCCGGATGTAAGTTCCCCTTGGGGCGCGGCCGGCGTGCGCCCTCCAAAAAGGCGGATACGACTCAAGTCGTATCCGCCTTTTTGGCTCCAGCGGCCACCGGCACCTCCGGCAGGACCGGGGCCCCGGCGATCCCGGCGCCCGGAAGGTCTTGGTATAATCATGTGCAACACGCAGCGCCGGCGGCCGGCATTCGGGCGCACGCGCCCCCTGCATTGGCACGAAGGGGGAAACCGGTCGCGATCACCATGCGCCAACATAGCCCAGTGTCACGGCGCTGCTGGCCGCGCCGGCGGCCATGCAGGCCGGGATGTCCTTTCCCCGCAGATATTCCATCACGAACCCGGCGATGTAGCTGTCCCCCGCCCCCATGGTGTCTTTCACCACGCAGGGCAGGACGCCCTGTGTATGGAACGCCGCGCCGTCAAAGGCCACGCTGCCCTTTTCTCCCCGGGTCGCCACGACCACCCGGGGGCCCAGCGCCGCCACCGCCGTCAGACGCTCCTTCAGGCGCTCCAAATCGCTGGCGTCGTCGGAGAAAAAGGCCAGTGTGGTATGGGGAAGGGCGATTTGGGCGGCCTCGTCCTCCGGCCGCTCGGCGCAGTCGAAGGCGACCGGCACCCCCCGGGCCGCGATCTGGGCCAGGCTCTTTTCCACACGCCCCCACAGCCCGGACACCACCAGGTCATGGGAGCAGAGGAACTCCACATCGCCGGGCGCGAGAACGAACTGCGCCATCACGCCCTCGTCGTAGTCGCCGAACACCCGCTCGCCGTCGATGAGACAGACGTGGCTGAGCGCGGTGGCTCCGGGCAGGCGCTTCACCCGGCGCACATCCACGCCCTTTTCCTCCAGCGCCCGGAGGATCAGCCCGCCGTATTCGTCGCTCCCCACCGCGCCGAGATAGGCGGACTGTCCGCCCATACGGCGGACGTAGACCGCCACGTTGACCGGGTTCCCGCCGGGAAACGCCTCGCCGGTGTTGTCGTAATAATCCACGCAGTTATCGCCTACGCAGGCAATCTTCATACCATCAGCTCCTTTGCCCGCTCCAGCGCCAGCCGCGCATACCGGGAGGGGGCGTCAATATAGTGGGTTACCAGCTCCAGGGTGGCGGCGCCGTCATAGCCCGCCGCGCGGATGTCCCGCAGCACCCGGCCCAGCGGCATCACGCCCTCGCCGGGCACCAGATGGGTCTCGCTGACCCCATCGGAATCCACCAGGTGGAGATGCCGCATCCGGCTCCCCAGGCGGCGGGGATAATCCGCCGGGTCCTCGCCCTGCACAAAAGGCGCCGCCGCATCGCACATGCCGAACAGGGCGGGATGATCCAGGCGCTCCAGCAGGGCGGCATAGGAGTCCAGGTCGGTGCACACGTCCGACTCGCAGGGGGTCAGGTTCTCCACCACCAGGGCGTGGCCCAGGCGCTGTGCCGCGTCTGCCAGGCGGAGCAGGCTGCGCTCCAGGCGCCGCGTCCTCTCCTGGGGCGGGAGGCCGCCGCTGTGTCCCATGGAGACGAGCGTGTACTCCGCTCCGACGGCGGCTCCGGCCCGGATGGCGGCCTCCAGGTACTCCATGCTGTCCTCCCACTGCCGCGGGCTGCCCAGCATATAGTTGTAGGGGTAGGCGTTGTGCTCCGGGGTATAGACCTTCACCGGCACCCCAAAGCGCCGGATCAGCGCCCGGACCTCCGCTCCATCGCCAGAAAGCAGATCCGGGGCAAACCCGTGGGGCCGCCCGCCCCAGAGCTCAATATAATCATATCCGAAACGGACGGCGTCTGCAAACGCATCTTCCAGCGCGGCGCGCTGATATCCACAGGTAAACAGTCCGAATTTCATGTCTCCTCCGCAACGGGCGCGGGGCGGAGGAGAGTCCTCCGCCCCGCGCGGTCAGCATCAATATTCCATCTGGCGGTAATAGCGCCGCAGCTTCATATCGTGGCCGGACAGCGCCTCCAAATGGGCGTCGATACGGTTGGTCACCGCGTGCATCAGCAGGTGGCTGAGGCTGCCGCGGTACTCCGGGTCGATGCCCTCCAGGGGGTAATCCGCCGTGTCGATCACGCAGAAATTGCCGCAGACCTTGGGCAGGAAGTGGGCCACCCGCAGGGCCAGCTCACGCTGGGAGTCCTCTCCAACAAACACGGTCACCGGGGTATCCCGGTCCACGATCTCCAGCATCCCGTGGAAGAACTCCGCGGCGTGAATGGACTTGGTGCGGATCCAGTGCATTTCCTCCCAGTAACACATGGCATAGGAGTAGGTGGCGCCGTAAAGGGTGCCCGCGCCCACGAAATAGTGGAGCTTGTCGTTCATGTGCGCCTTGGCGAAGGAGCGGCCAAACTCGTCGGCGGCCTTTTCCGCCGCGGCCAGCCCCTCCGGCAGACAGGCGTCCAGCTGGGCGTAGTAGCGGTCGTAGTCTTTGAACTCGCCCCGGAGGAACATGAACCGGTCCGCCGTCATGAAGAATTTCAGCTGCTCGTTGTGGGGGAAGCTGATGCACCAGTCCACCGCCCGGGCCAGGGGGGAGTCCTCCTTGTCGATGAACCCCAGCACCCGGGCGCCGGCGGCGTGGAGCTTTTCCACCGCCGCGCACATCTCCTCCGTAGTGCCCGTCACCGACGAGATGACCACGAAGGTCCGCTCCCCCACCCGCCGGTCGCCGGTGGTGTTGTACTCGGCGGCGTTGAGGGCAAACACCTCCATGGCGCTGCGCTCCTTCATGTGTACCGTGGTCTGAAGGCAGCTGGCCCACGTCCCGCCGATGCCCAGCCAGCACAGATTGCCGCACTGACCGGCCGCCGCGTCCACGATCGCCTCGATCTGTCCTCTCAGCGCCAGGGCGCCGCGGACATTGTCCAGATACGTCTCTTCCTCAAATTTTACCATGAATACTTCTCTCCTCTTTGCCGAGGGCTTTTGTTATATCAGCCTTCGCGCGGATTGATCATTCGCCGACCTTCAGCATCTGATAGTACTGGTCATAGATGGCCAGCGCGTCGCCCACGTCCTTTTGGAAGAAGATGTTGGTCTTATAGTCGAAATCAAAGGCGGGGTCGTTGCGGTACGCGTCGCTGGCGGCGGCCACGGCGGCGTCGTTGGGGCAGGAATAGGGGAAGTCCACCAGGTTGGCGGCCATGACCTCGGGCTCGCAGATGTAATTGAGGAACTTATGGGCCAGGTCGGTATGCTTGGCGCCCTTGGGTACTACAAACAGGTCAAAGCCAAGCTGTACCGGGTCGCTGGTAAAGGGGGCGATGGTCAGGGTGTTGTTCTCGCCCAGCTCGTTCATGGCCCAGGAGGCATTTCCGTCATAGGTCAGCATACAGGAGATGGTGCCGTTTACGATGTTTTCCTGGGTGGCGCCATAGGCGACCACGTTTTCGTTGAACTTGGTCAGCCACTCATAGGCCTCTTTGATCTCGCTCTCATTGGTGGAGTTGGGATCATAGCCCAGTGCGATCAGAGCCATGGGGAACAGGTTGCGCGCACCGTCAATACTGCCGATCTGGCCGGCCATCTCCGGCCGGATCAGGTCGTTGTAGCAGGTGATGTCGATGGGGCAGCGCTCGGTATCGTACACGATATAGATATAGTTCATGAGATAGGGCACGCAGTAGTCCCGGTTGTCGCCAAACCAATAGGCCTCGTTGATATTGGCGTCGGCGTTGGGAATCTGCTCATGGTCCAGCTGTTCCAGATAGCCGCCCTTGATGAGGGACTCCATGTAGGCGTCGCAGGTCATGATCAGGTCATAGCTGTCGCCGGCGCCGGCGGTCAGTTTGGTGATGGAGTCGGCGTTGTCGGACATATAGCTTAGGTTGACGGTGCAGTTGTTGGCCTTCTCAAAGTCGGAGATCAGGGTCTCGGAGATGTAGTCGCCCCACATGAAGATGTTCAGCTCACTGCTGGCGGCGGACGGTTCGTTTCCGCTGCCGGTGGGCTTGGGGTCTCCTCCGCCGCAGGCACACAGGGATAGCGCAAGCGTGAGCGCCAGGATCAGAGTCAGTGCTTTTTTCATTTTGTTGTTCCCTCCTACAAATAATCACATATCTTCCGCCGCCGGCCGGACCGGTCAAGCGGCGTGCGCGGATGAGCGTTTGGCTTCCGCCTCTGCGGCAAGCCGGTTTTCCCGTTTTTTCAGGTACCGCTGCACGCCGTTCAGCGCCAGCATCCCCGCCACCATCAGGGCCACCATCACGGTGGTCAGCGCATTGACGTCGGGAGTGATTCCGGTACGGTTCAGCGACAGGATGAGCACCGGAAGAGTGGACTGAGACGGCCCGGCCAGCATATTGGACATGACCACGTCGTCGATGGACAGGGTAAACGCCAGGAAGGCGGAGGAAAGGATACCGGGCATAATGCTGGGCACCGTGACCCTCCAGAACGTCTGGAACCGGTTGGCCCCCAGATCCATGGACGCCTCCTGCAGCGTCTCGCTGTCGCCGGTGATGCGCCCCTTGATGGTGACCACGGCGTAGGGGATGCAGAAGGTGCAGTGGCCGATGAGGATGGTGCCCATGCCCAGGCGGATGCCCACCGTCATAAAAATGATCAGCATCGCCACCGCCAGCACGATCTCGGGCACGATAATGGGCACATAGATCATCATGTTGATAAAGCGCTTGGTCCGAAACTCGAACTTTTTCAGCCCGATCCCGCCCAAAACGCCGATGGTCACGCTGATCAGGGTGGCCAGCACGGCGATGATCAGCGAATAAAGCAGCGCGTCCCACAAGTCGGTATTTGCAAAAGAGAACAGCTTACCGTACCACTCGGTGGTGAACCCCTGCCAGTAGTAGTTTCGTTTGGCGTCGTTAAAGGAGAATACGATCATTACCGCCACCGGGATATAGAAGACGGAATAGACCAGCACGGCGTAGAGGTTGCTCAAGATCCGCGCCGCTTTCCGGCGGCGCAGCCGTTTGTTCTTCGTCACGTCACACCACCTCCATATCCTCGAGTTTGGCAAAGCGCATATAAATGAAGATGAGCAGCGCGGTGATCGCCAGCAGCAGCACGCTCAGCGCCGCGCCCAGGGGCCAGTTCCGGATGGCGCCGAACTGGTTTTTGATGATGTTGCCGATGTAGAGCACCTTGCCGCCGCCCAGCATGTCGGTCACGGTGTAAATGCCCAGGGCAGGGATAAAGGTGAGAATGATGGCGGAGAAAATACCGGGGAAGGTCAGGGGGAGGGTCACCCGCAGGAAGGTGACCGACGGCTTTGCCCCCAGGTCCGCCGAGGCCTCCAGCATCGACTTCTGCAGCTTTTCGATGGAGGAGTACATGGGGAGGACCGCAAAGGGCAGCATATTGGTAATCAGGCCCAGCATGACCAGCCAATCGGTGTAAATGAACTTTATGGGCTCAGCCGTCAGCCCCAGGGCCATCAGCGCATGATTCACCGGGCCGTTGGCCTGAAACAGCAGCATCCAGGCGTTCAGCCGCATCAGCGAATTGGTCCAAAAGGGGATCATGATGAGCATAATAAGGCGGGAGGCCACCTCAGGCGGCTTGCGGGCGATATAGTACGCAAAGGGATAGCCCACCAGCAGGCACAGCACCGTGGTCACCACGGCCACCTGAAAGCTCTTGGCAATGACCTTGAAATAAACCACATCCAGCAGCGTCTGATAGCTGTCGGTGCTGAATACATACTCCACGCCGCCGAAGGTGCCCCGGGTCATAAAGCTGATGTAAATGATAAAGAGCATGGGGATGGTGACGAACAGGATCATCCACAGGGAGACGGGCCCCGCCTGTGCCAGCAGGGGCAGGCGGCTGTGCCGCTTTTTCCCGCGGCGCGTTCCTTCGCGCTTCAGCATACCGCCGCCTCCCGGACCGCGCCCTCCCCGGAGTCGTCATGGATGGCGACCGCTTTCTCGTCCTCCCACCAGATATGCACCGCGTCCCCCTCCCGCAGCGCGGGGTCGGCCTCCAGGCGGGAGAGCTTGACCTCCTGGCCGTTCTTCAGGTCCAGGCTGGTCTTGATCAGGGCGCCCATATAGATGAAGTCCTTCACCGTTGCAGGCAGGGAAAACCCGGCCACCGGTTCTCTGGAAACGCGGAGGTACTCGGGCCGGATGGCCACGCACAGCGCGTCCCCCACCCCGAAGCCCCGGCCCCGGCACCGGACGCCCCCCGCAGGGGTCTCCACCAAAAGCGCGCCCTCTTCCACGCCGGTCACTCTGCCCTCCAGCACGTTGGATTCACCGATAAAGTCGGCCACAAACCGGGTGGCCGGGCGCTCATAGATCTCCATGGGCGCGCCCATTTGCAGGATGACCCCGTCCCGCATGACCGCGATGCGGTCGGACATGGTCATGGCCTCTTCCTGGTCATGGGTAACATAGACGAAGGTGATGCCCAGCTTCTTCTGAAGGCGCTTAAGCTCGATCTGCATCTGCTTACGCAGCTTCAGGTCCAGGGCTCCCAGCGGTTCATCCAGCAGCAGGACCCTGGGGTTGTTGATGAGCGCCCGGGCGATGGCGATGCGCTGCTTCTGGCCGCCGGACAGGGCCTCCGGCTTGCGCTTTTCGTAGTCGGCCATCTGTACCAGCTCCAGCATCTCGGTCACCCGGCGGCGGATCTCGTCCTTGGGTACCTTGCGGATGGTGGGACCATAGGCCACATTGTCATACACCGTCATGTGCGGGAAGAGGGAATAGTTCTGAAAGACCGTGTTCACGTCCCGCTGGAAGGGCTCCTTCTCCTCCACGCGGACGCCCTGGACCTCAATGCTGCCCTCAGTGGCGTCTTCGAAGCCCGCAATCATGCGCAGGGTCGTGGTCTTTCCGCAGCCGGACGGCCCCAGCAGCGTCAAAAATTCTCCCTCTTCGATCTCCAGGTTCATGTCTTTGACGACATGGTTATTGCCGTACCATTTCTCCACATTCCGCAGAGATACGATGGAAGCTGCCATTCCTCCCACTCCTTTGCTCTCCAGGATGAGATAAGTATATATCTTTTTCGTACCAATTTCAATGTAAAATGTACATTCTAAACAGTTTTTAGTATATTATACAAGGCGTAAACATAAAAAATGACCACTATTCCAAAAATAGCGGTCATGAAATAATACCAAAGCATAAATTGGTATAATATTTACCTTTGAAAATGGACCAGGAACTCGCAACGGTCGCTGTGGGTATAGCTGCGGGAGAACTCGATGGCCCGCCCCTCCCGGTCGTAGGTGGCGCCGGAAAACTCCAGGACGGCGTTCTCCTCCCTGAGGCCGATCAGCCTGGCCTCAGCCGGATCCAGATGGGTGATGGCAAGACGCTGTTCCCCCCGAACCGGGTAGATCCCATTCCATCGATAGACCTCGAAGATGGAGAAGAGATTGATGTCCACCTCTTCAAAGCCGGGTACCACGTCGGTGGGAATGAAGATCTCCTCCAGCGCGATGGGCTTCCCATTTGCCTGGCAGATGCGCCGGACATACCAGATGTCCTCTTCCGGGGCACAGCCCAGGATCTGAGCGTAGAGGGGTCCCGCCTGCCGAAGCGCCTTGAGGAGCACCCGTGTGCCGGGGCGCTGGCTCCGCTCCCGCATGGTCTGCCGAAAGCCGCCCAGGGTCTCCATGTCCCGTTCCAGCTTGGGGGCGGTGACAAAAACGCCCTTGCCCTGCACACTGTGGAGAAGCCCCTCATATTCCAGCGCCGCCAGGGCGCTCCGCACCGACAGGCGGTTGAGGCCGTAGGCCTCCGACAGCTGGCTCTCCGAAGGGATGCACGTTCCCGGCGGATACTCTCCCTCGTCGATCTTAGCGCGAATCACTTCCCGCAGCTGGGTGTGCAGAGGGGAACGGTCGGTCAGTTTATCCTTCATCCCCGCCCCCGATCCAGTAGAGGGTGCTGCTCATCTGCATCCGGTCACAGCGCCCGATGGTGCGGCAATATTCAATGAGGGACCCGTCGTCGCCATAGACTTCGCTGACGATCCAGAAGGCAGGCACCCCAGCCGCCGTCCCCAGGTAATCGGCCTCCTCGGGCGTAGTGGTGGTAATGCTGATTCTCTCATAGCCGTGGTGCATGATCAGGTGATAGTTCTCCTCCATGACGGCAAAGAGGGACCCGCCCACCAAATCCCGCTCCTCCAGCCCCGGGGTCAGCGCAGCGGGGATATAGGCGGTCTCGATCATGAGCGGGGTCCCGTCCAGCATCCGAAGGCGGATGACACGGTACAGCCTTTCTCCCAGCACACGCTGAAAGCGCCGTGCCAGCTGTTTATCACACTCCACCATGGAAAGACCCAGCAGCCGGGTTTCCGGCTTCATGCCCAGATCGGCCGCGTATTGGGTAAAGCTTTTCAGATCCTGCAGCACCCGGTCTACCCGCGGGGTAAAGCAGGTCCCGCTGCCCTGGACCGCATGCACGCGCCCGTCGCTCACCATCCGGGCCAGGGTGCTGCGCAACGTGCTGCGGTTCAGTCCCCACATCTGGCACATGGTCCGCTCGGGCGGAAACTTGTCGTTGCCCTTCATCTGATTTCTTATGATATATGCCTCGATGGCCTCCTGGGCCGCCTGCCGTGGGCGAGGGGTGTATCGTCTGACCTTGTCCACCATCGATCTCCTCCAAATTGGTATGACTTTATCATAGCATAGCCGCCCCTGCCCCGCAAGCGGCAGTTTGCCTCAACCCTTCGTATGGCCCCTGGCAAGCGCCGTTCAAACATTGTGCAAAACCTGATGGCCGGTCAAAAAACAAAGCGGAGGCTCACACAAGACAAAGTGTGCGTCTCCGCGCTTAGGACCGAAAACGGCATCGGGAGATACGGCCCTAGAACCTTTTGAATGCCTGCAAACCTGCTTATCACCAGCAAGACAGCCCGACATGATCCGGTACAATACGTAGAACAAAAGAAAGCACTCAAATCTTGTGATAAGGTAAGATAAATTGCGCAAATTGAAAAAGGGATAAAAAGACATGGTTTGCAGATCTCTGGTAGAATGAAGTTACGACACACCATTCTGAAAGGAGTCTGTAAACCATGTCCGAGAAAATTGTACAACTGAACGAGGAAGTAATCAAGGGTCAGATCAAGGAATTGGTCCGTGGCAGCGTGGAAGAAACCCTGAATGAGCTGCTGGAGGCGGAGGCGGAGAAGCTGACCCAGGCGGCCCGTTACGAGCGCAATGAGGCCCGCCAGGGCTACCGCAGCGGCCACTATGACCGGAACCATACCACCACCTCCGGAGACGTCACGCTCCATGTACCTCGCCTTAAGGGTGTCTCTTTCGAAACAGCCATCATTGAGCGGTATCGCCGGCGAGAGA
>NZ_JANGBE010000052.1:0-14115 GCF_024462255.1 Flavonifractor sp. DFI.6.63
CCGGCTGTCATCTCTCCGGACCGCGGCCTGCATGGTCTGCTGGTGATCGCCCCCGCCGGAATAACCGCCGTCCGCCTGGATGCGGCCTTTCCGGTGCTCCATGGAAAAAACGAAAGGCCGAAGGCCTTTTTCGACAGAGGGATGCATGACGGACAGGGCTCGATCCTTGCAGAAAAGTCGCCCTGTCCGTCATGAGAGGCGTCATTTCCGACGCGCATGTCGCCGGAAATGACGGAACATCCTTTCCTTCCACCGTCTGCGGACGACTCAACTCTGCGAGGCTCTTCTCCAGGAGGGGTTTTCGACAGCCTGGCGCCCCACAGCGTTTCAGAATATCTCCCGCAGGAGGGCCGCGCAGCGTTTCGCCGCTGCGGCCAGGCGCGCTTATTGCTGGAGAAACCGGGAGAGAAACTCCTGCGTGCGCTTGTTTTTGGGGGCGGAGAACAGGCGGATGGGGTCGCTCTCCTCGCAGATCACACCGTCGGCCATAAAGACCACGTGATTGCTCACATCCCGGGCAAAGGCCATCTCGTGGGTGACCACGATCATCGTCATCCCCTCCCGCACCAAATTGCGCATGACTTCCAGCACCTCGCCCACCATTTCGGGGTCCAGGGCGGAGGTGGGCTCGTCGAAAAGCAGCACCTCCGGCTCCATGGCCAGCGCCCGGGCGATGGCCACCCGCTGTTTCTGGCCGCCGGAGAGCTGGCGGGGCAGCGCGTTCACGTAGGGCGCCATGCCCACCTTGCGCAGATAGTGCATGGCTTTTTCCCGGGCCTCCTCTGCGCCCCTGCCCAGCACCTTGCGCTGGCCGATCTCGCAGTTCTTCAGCACGCTCATATTGTCAAACAGGTTGAAGCTCTGAAAGACCATGCCCACCTTGGCCCGGTAGCCGGGTACGTTGATGCCGGGGGACAGGATATTGGAGCTGTGGAAACGGATCTCGCCGCTGGAGGGCGTCTCCAGCAGGTTGACGCACCGCAGCAGCGTGGATTTCCCTGAGCCGGAGGAGCCGATGACCGAGATCACGTCGCCGCGGTAGACGGTGAAGTCGATGTCCCGCAGGACCTCATGGGCGCCGAAGGATTTGGAGAGATGTTCGATGCGCAGCAGGGGATGGCGCAGATCCCGTTTTGGCAGCAGATCCATGTTAAACCGTCGCCTCCTTGTCGTTTGGCCCCGCGCCGCCGGCATCCAGGGAAAAGGGATCGCCGGTCAGTTCGTAGTTTTCCGCGCCGGAAAGGCTGCGCTCCCACACCCGCAGCAGCCGGGCGGAGACCAGGGTCATGATCAGGTACAGAAGCATGGCCAGAAAGGCGGCCGGGAAATAGAGGTACACGGCGGCGGCCGCCGATTTGAAGGAGAAGAAAAGTTCTGTGACGCTGATGACCGAGAGCATGGAAGAGTCTTTCAAATTGATGATAAAGTGGTTGCCGATCTGGGGAACCAGATTGCGCAGGGTCTGGGGCAGGATGACGTGAAACATGGCCTGCATATGCGTCATGCCGATGGCTTTGGCGCCCTCCATCTGGCCGGGATCCACGGCCTGGATGCCGCCCCGGACCGATTCCGCCATATAGGCGCCGGTATTGATGGAGAGGATGAAGATGCCGGCGGGAAAGGTGTCCATATGGAGGTGAAACGCATAGGCCGAGCCGTAGAAGATGAACATGGCCTGGAGCATCAGGGGCGTGCCCCGGAAAAACTCCACATAGACGGCCAAAACGGCCCGCGCCATCTGCAGCAGCCCCCGCTGGAGCGGCGGCTGGCCGGGCTGGGTGGGGATGGAACGGATCAGCCCCACGCCAAAGCCGATGACGCAGCCGATGGCGGTGCATGCTACCGCCAGCACCACGGTCAGGCCGGCGCCGCGGAGGAAGGAGATGCCGTACCGGCTGAGGACGGTACCGCAGTCGGAAAGGAATTGAAGGATGCTGTCCATGAACTCTTGCTCCTTTTTCGTCATTGAACACAGACCGAAACGCCCGGCCCTGCGCGGGAGGGGCGCGTTCGGCCCGGGGGAAGCGCTGCGGAAGAGAGGGAAGGGGGCGTTACTCCTGATTCAGAGGTTGCACCTCGATGGCCTGGTCCATCATGGCGGTGTAATCATCGGCCGTGTATGCGGCCAGGACCTCGTTGATGGCGGCGGTCAGGCCGGCGTTGCCCTTCTGGACCGAGATGCCGAAGTTGGTCTCTTCTTCGGAGACGTCGAAATCGTCGCCGCTGCCGGTGAATTCCAGCATTTTCATGGCGGGGTAGGCTTTGCAGGCGGACAGCGCGGTGGGCTGATCGGTGACCACCAGGTCCACGGCGCCGGAGTCCAGGGCCACCAGCATGGCGGGCACGGATTCCTGGGCGGGCAGAACCGTAACGTCCGGGATCTGGGGCAGGCAGGCGTCGTACCACACGGTGCCCAGCTGGCTGGTGGCCTTGGCTCCGCTGAAGCCGCTGATGCCGGCGGCGCCGGCATAGGCGCCGTCCGATTTCACCAGACACACGATAGAGGCGTAGTAATAGGGATCGGAGAAGTCCACCTGGGCGGCCCGGTCGGCGGTAATGCACTGACCGGCGATGACCGCGTCCACACTGCCCGACTGAAGGGCAGGGATCAGAGCGTCCCACTCCATCTTGACGATCTCCAGTTCACAGCCCAGATGCTCGGCGATCTTCTTGGCGAACATGACGTCGTAACCGTAGGCGTAGTCGGAGGTGCCGGAGATGGGGACCGCGCCGTTGGAATCGTCGGCCTGCGTCCAGTTGAAGGGCGCGTAGGCACACTCCATGGCCACCTTCAGCACGCCGTCCTCCACCAGCTTGGGCGTGAGGGCGCTTTCCGGCGCGGCGGCCATCGGTGCAGAGGCATCCGGGGCGGGGACAGACGCGGAGCCGCCGCTGGAGCAGGCGGCCAGAGACAGGGTCATGGTCAGGGCCAGCGCAAGTGTGAGCAAAGTCTTGCCTTTCATTGGGATCAAACTTCCTTCCATTTTGTGTTTCCCGGAAAAACAAAAGACGCCATGAAAACCTTCCAAAGGAAGGATCCATGGCGACTGTGCAGGCGGAAGAACCGCCCCTATCATCTGCGATAGCACGTTTTCTGTTTTTGAGGGAGCTTGGAACGATCGGAACGTCTCGATTTGCAAGCATCTTACTCCGGCAATTCGTTTTTGTCAAGCCAACAACAGCAATTTCAGAGAACTACACAGGGCGGAAGGAAAATGGAAGCGCACCTTTGGCGACTTGTCAAAGGAGAGGCGCGGCGCAGAGGCACAGCTCCGCTGCAACTCGTTCAGCCGAACTTCTGCTTTGAATGCTGCAATAAGCGCAGCCGATAGGGAGCGCCTTCACTGCGGGCGAAGAGACCGCCTCCCTCCATTTGACCGGCACGGTGCGGCAGCGGAACGGTGGTCAACCGCTCCGCTGCCACCATTACCACCACGGCGGATAACGCCGCGGTCACCATTGAAGCGAGGTGTACCCGGATCCTCACCGGGGATTGTACCATCACCGGCCTGCCCCGAAACGGAACCATCGGCTTTCAATGGATACACCATCACGTTGGCCGACGCCGCGGTTCTGGGCCGGGTGTGAGAAAACCTCCACTGAGCGTATTTGACATCAAGGCAAGCCGCCTGGGCCGGTTATAAAACAGAAAAACGATCCCTTGAAAACAGGATCTGGAATTGCCGGTACGGCAATTCCAGATCCTGTTTTCCCTCAGAGAACATCTCGAAATGCTATTTTGCAGCACACCCGCCGCCGTGTTGTTTAGTCGGTCTCGTCCTGAATCGCCTTGGCGGCCTCGATGGCCTTTTCCTGAGCGGCCGGAGGCGCCTCCTCATAACGGACGAAGCGGAAGGTAAAGGAACCGCGGCCCTGCGTCATGGACCGCAGGTCGATGGCATAGCGGCTCATCTCAGCCATCGGGACCTCCGCCTCTACGATCTGGTTGCCTTCGCCGTCCGGGTTCATGCCCATAACGCGGCCACGGCGCTTGTTCAGGTCGCCGATCACGTCGCCCATATAGTTGTCGGGGATGGTCACCTTCAGCGCTCCGATGGGCTCCAGCAGGGTGGGAGAGGCCTGGGGCATACCCGTTTTGTAGGCGATCTGCACCGCAGTCTTGAAGGCCATTTCGGAGGAGTCCACGGGGTGATAGGAACCGTCGAACAGGGTGGCCTTCAGGTTGACCACAGGATAGCCCGCCAGTACGCCGTGAAGGACGGCCTCGCGCATGCCCTTTTCCACGGCGGGGAAGTAGTTTTTGGGTACTGCGCCGCCGACGACCTCCTCGCAGAACTGGAGCTCTTCGGTATCGCCGGGCTCAAAGCGCATCCACACGTCGCCGAACTGGCCGTGGCCGCCGGTCTGCTTCTTGTGGCGGCCCTGGACCTCCACCTTCTTGCGGATCTTCTCACGGTAGGCCACGCGGGGCTCGGAGAGCTCCGCGTCCACACCGAAGCGGCTCTTCAAGCGGGAGACCAGAACGTCCATCTGCATATCGCCGGTGCCGGAGACCACCATCTGGTGGGTCTCCGCGTTGTTGACCCAGCTGAAGGTCAGATCCTCTTCGTTCAGGCGGGTCATGCCGCCGGCGATCTTGTCCTCCTGGCCCTTGGACTTGGGGGCGATGGCCACGGAATAGCAGGGCTCGGGGAAGGGGATGGGCTCCAGCTTGACCACCTTGCGGGGGTCGGAGAGAGTATCGCCGGTCTTGACCTTGTCCATCTTACCGATGGCGCCGATGTCGCCGCAGGAGAGCTCCTTGACCTCGTCGGCTTTTTTGCCCTTCATCACATACAGGCGTCCCACCTTCTCAGTGGCGCCGGTGCGGGAGTCCACCAGCTGCATATCGGGCTTCAGGTTGCCGGAGATGACCTTTACATAGGAATACTTGCCGTACTGATCGGAGACGGTCTTGAACACCAGCGCGGCGGGCAGGGCCCCGGGGAAGGGGATAAACTCATCCAACTCGCCCTTCTCGTTTTCGCCGATGAGCGGGCGGCCCTCCAGAGGATTGGGCAGCAGTTCCACGATGATGTCCAGCAGCATGCGGGTGCCGAGGCCCGAAAGGGCGGAGCCGCATACCACCGGGAACAGGGACAGGTCCTTTACGCCCTGACGCAGGCCCTGGATCATCTCGGCATAGGTGAAATCCTCGCCGGAGAAATATTTCTCCATCCGCTCCTCGCTGGTCTCGGCCACGGATTCCTTGAGCGCGTCGTACAGCTCGTCCAGCACGCCCTGCTTGTCCTCGGGCACGTCGATCTCGATGCGCTCGCCCTTGGGGCCGGCCTCAAAGGCGCGCTTGTGCAGCACGTCAATGATGCCGATGACCTTTTTGTCGGCGTCCCAGATGGGGGCCACCACAGGGGCGATGTTCTTGCCGAAGCGCTCCCGCAGGGTATCAAAGGCGGCGTTGTAATCGGCGTTATCCTCGTCGGTTTTGGAGATATAGAGCAGCCGGGGCAGCTTGCGCTGCTGGCATAGCTTCCAGGCCTTCTCCGCGCCCACGCTCATGCCCGCCTTGGCGGAGCAGACGATGATGGCCGCGTCGGCCACCTGCACGGCCTCGATGACTTCGCCCACAAAGTCGAAGTAGCCCGGGGTGTCCAGCACGTTGATCTTACAGCCGTTGTATTCGATGGGCGCCACGGCGGTGGAGATGGAAATCTGACGGCGGGTCTCCTCCGGATCATAGTCGCAGGTGGTATTGCCGTCCGCAGGCTTTCCCAGACGCTCCGTGCCGCCGGTAAGATATAGCATGCTCTCGGCCAGGGAGGTCTTTCCGTTGCCACCATGCCCCAGCAGACAGACGTTGCGGATATTTTGTGTGGAATAGCTCATACTTGTTTCCTCTCCTTACTTTTGGAATCGGTCAGCGGCCGCCCGGTCGTCCGGCGCAACTGCTATTGGTCATTATACATTAATTCCAAGGTACTTACAACTGAAATTTTATAAAAAAGGTGTATTTGTTAACGGGGGCGCGCGCAGGAAAGCGCGCGCGGATAAAAAACAACTGGGCGTACTGCAATATGCAGGAAAAAAGGCGGCTGCAGGCCGGCCATACGCGGGAATATTCCGGATGAGAGCGCTTGCAGCCGCAACCCATGGGAACCATCTGCGGTTGCGCGCCTTTTGTAACCGCCTCTTCCGGGCGCCTTGCCTGAATTGGAGCGTGGCTTTATGCGGGGCGACAGTCTGAACTATAGTTTAGCCGTTATACACCACTTGGAATGGGGTTACGGCAAAAAATTGGCTAAAACAGAAAGCCGCCCCACGGGCGGGCCGTGGGGCGGAACGACTTAGGGTGCACAGGTGGGCAGGATCACAAGGCCGGTAGCGGCGCCGGGGGCAATGTCGTCTCCTTCCGTGCGCACGTCGGCGTCTGCCCATGCCTCGGTCAGGGCGGTAAAGACATCCGCGGGTACCGAATAGCAGGCGCCGCCGTCCAGAAGGTAGCAGGGATAGGCGGACAGATCCACCGCGCTGCCGGCGGGCAGAGTCAGCACGCCGCAGTAGGACTGCGTTTCGGGAGGTGCGCTCTCCAGTTCGAGAAGGGAAGAGCCGCCCCCGCCGGATACGGAGTAGGCGCCGGCCCCTTCCTTGGCGGCGCTCTCCTGGGAAGCGCTTTCGTTGTCCGCCTGCGGAGGCAGCGCGGGGCCGGCGCTGGAGCCGGAGGTCATCAGCGTAACCGTGTCCTCCGATACGGCGCGGGATTCCGCCTCCGTTTCCGGGGCGGCCGCCTGGGGCGCGGCCGCCCCGGACGCCGCGTCCAGAGCGGACGGCGCCGCCGCGCTGCCCGCAGACATCCCGCCGCCGGCCAGGGGGCCGTTCAGCCACAACCGCACCCCGCCGCCGAGGAGTACCAGCGCCAGCATGGCCGCGGCGCAGGCCCAGGACCGCCGCCGCCAGGCCTGACGCTTGGACTGGAAGGGCGTGACCTTGGCGGCGCGGACGGCCGCCATCACATCCTGCGCCAGGGCGGCAGGCGGCTCCGCCGTCCAGGCGGCGGCCGATTCCTGCAAGGCCGTGTGGAGCGCCTGAAAATCGGTCTGGAGCGCCCTGCACGCCGCGCAGCCTTGCAGATGCTCTTCCAGCAGCGCTTCCTCCCGGTCGGTAAGCTCGTTGTCCAGTTGGGCGCTGATCCGTTCCAGCGCCTGATCGCAGGTGAGCATGCAGGTCGCCTCCTTTCCGATGAAATGTGCGCCTTGTTTGTACCGTTACCCTTTGGACGAAAGGCCGGGCGAAAAGTTCCCGGTGGAGAGCAGATAGTTGCGCAGCGCCAGCCGGGCCCGGGCGATCCGGGATTTGACGGTGCCCTCCTCCAGCCTGAGCGTGCGGGCGATCTCTCCATAGGAGAGTCCCTCCAGCTCCCGCAGCACCAGCACCTGCCGGTGTTCGGGGGAGAGGGCGTCCAGCCCGTCCCGGATCGCCTGGCTCCGCTCAATCTGTTCCAGCTGCCGGTGAGGGCTGTAACGCTCGTCGGGCAGCTCGGCCTGACGGGCGGCCGCCTCATCGTCCAGGGAGACGGTCATGGACAGGGCGGCGCGGCGCTTTTCCCGCCGCAGAAAGTCGATGCATACGTTGGAGGCCAGCCGGTACAGCCAGGTGGAGAAGGCGCTCTCGCCCTGAAACCGGCCCAGCCCCTTCCAGGCGTTGAGAAAGGCCTCCTGGCACAGCTCCGCCGCATCGTCCGGATTGCCGGTCATGCGCAGGGCCAGGCTGTAGATGCGCCCCTGATTGCGCTCCACCAGCGCCGCGAACGCCTCCTCGCTGCCCTGCCGGGCCCGCTGGACCAGCACCAGCTCCGTTTCCATGCCGTTCTCACCTGCCTTTCCGGGGGGGGGCGGTCAGCAGAGATCCCGCTGTATGCCCGCCGTGATGCGCTCAATGTCCGCCAGGGTGCTGACCTGGCTGATCTGTTCCTTATAATAGCCCGCGTGGGGGACGCCCCTGAGATACCAGGCGTAGTGTTTCCGGGCCTCCAGGCAGGCGATGTGTTCGCCCTTGTGCTCCGCAGCCAGCCGGAATTGCCGCACCGCCGTGTCGCACCGCCGGGCCAGGGGCGGAAGGGGAGGGATCTCCTGCCCCTCCAGGGCGGCGCGGGCCTGCTGGAACAGCCAGGGATTTCCAAAACAGCCCCGGCCGATCATGGCCATGTCGGCGCCGGTATATTTGAGGATGTGGACCGCATCCTCCGCAGAAAACACATCCCCGTTTGCCAGGACCGGAATGGAGACGGCCTCCTTTACGGCCCGGATGTAATCCCAGTTGGCCCGCCCCGCGTACATCTGGGTCCGGGTGCGGCCATGGACGGCCACGGCGGATACGCCCGCCTGCTCCATGGCCTCTGCAAACTCCACGCAGTTGATGCAGCCCTTATCCCAGCCCAGACGGAATTTGACGGTCACGGGCCGCCCGCCCGCCCCGCGGATGACCGCCTCGGCCACCCGGACCGCCAGGTCGGGCGTGCGCATCAGCCCCGAGCCGTCGCCGTTCTGGGCGACCTTGGGCACGGGGCAGCCCATGTTGACGTCGATGATCTCCGCGCCGGAACGCTCCGCCGCAATGCCCGCCGCCTGCTCCATACAACAGGGGTCGCTGCCGAAAAGCTGTACCGCCGCCGGGTGCTCCCCTGCGCCCAGCTCCAGCAGGGGAATGGATTTTTTGTCCTGATAGCAAAGGGCTTTGGCGCTGACCATTTCGGTGACGGTGTAGCCCGCGCCCAGCTCCCGGCAGACGGTGCGGAACGCCAGGTCCGTCACTCCGGCCATAGGCGCCAAGGCCAGACGGGAATTTATAGTAATATTGCCGATTTGCACAACATACCTCGATGTGTTATAAAGTGTATGTATCATACCACAACGGCCAAAGTTCGGCAAGGTATCTTTCCGCTGTGGGCAGGAGATACTAAATCAGAAAAATCAGGAAAAGGAGCGTTTTTACCATGGATAAGTACGTTTGCGACATGTGCGGCTATATTTATGATCCCGCGGAGGGCGATCCGGACAACGGCGTCGCCCCCGGCACCCCCTGGGAAAAGGTGCCCGAGGACTGGGTGTGCCCCCTGTGCGGCGTGGGCAAGGACCAATTTTCCAAGGAGTAAGCCCCAGCGCCAAAAGGGCGCGCCTGCGGAAGCTCCGCAGGCGCGCCCTTTTGGCGCTGGCCTATCCGGCCATGCCGCTCCAGGGAAGGGTTTCGCGGGTGGCGGTCTTGTATTGCTTGATCAGCACCTCGGTGAGATAAGCGATCTTGGCGCGCAGGGCCTCGGAGCGCCCAGTGGAGAGCATCGCCTCCACCTGGTCCCGATTATGCCACAGGTAGGCCCAGGTCTCCGCAAAATCCTCCGGGCGGCTGACCATGGCGTAGCCGGAGACGAAGCCCTCCGAACCGGAGTTTGCGGTGAAGGACACCCATTGGTTGCAGGATGCGGTCCAGCCGTTGGCGATCATGGCGGAAGAGACCACCATATGCCCCATCTCGTGGCTATAGACGTAGGGGTCGCCGGTTCCGGTATAGTAGATGCGGTCGCACCGCGCGCCGGAGCCGTCGTATACGTGCTCTCCGTGGAAGCCGCCACCCATCCCGCTGACCTGACCGTCGAAGAGGACCATGTCGGAGGGGAAGAGGACGATCTGGGTTCTGCGGCTGCCTTTTTTGGCCACGACCTCTTTCAAAAAACCGTCAGGATAGAGGTCGAAGGCCTCCTTCATCTTCAAAAGCTCCTGATAGACCTGCTGGAAGTAAGCCCCGCCCAACGTGACGCTGCCGTAGGTGGCGTGGGTCACGACCGCGCCGGGGACGGTATCGTCGAACTCAGGCAGATAGAAGATCTGGATGCCGATCTGCTGTTCCAGCGCGCGGCACAGGTCCCAGGCAACGTCGTCGGAGTAGTGCAGGCGGCTTGCGCCGGTGCCGTTCATCACGCCCCAGCCCACCATGGCCGATACCGGGCCGGAGGCCCAGGCGGCGATGGAACCCTGATCGGAGAAGGAGGCCCCGGCGGGCCCGATGGGCGCGCCCATGGTCTTCAGGGTGTTGTAGAGCATCACGGCGGCCTCCTGCCGGGTAATACCGTTGTCCGGCAGAAAAGAGCCCTTGCCGTTGCCGCTGACGATGCCAAGCCCGGCGGCGGTAAGCACCGAGGGGGCGCTGGTATCGTCAAAACGGACGTCCCGGCTGGGCGTGAGGTCCCAGCCGTTGACCCTTGCGGCCTCCTCCAGGCAGAGCACCGCCAGACGGCAGAACTCCGCCCGGGTGATATCCTTACCGTAGCCGTTTTGCAGATCGGCGGGCACCAGGCCCGGCTCCACGGCCTGGGCGACCTCTGCCTGGGCCCAGCGGTCGGGCTGCTCCGCCGCCGCGGCCGGAACCGCCGGGGCGGCCAGCAGCGCCAGCAGGCAGAAAAGCGAAAGCCCACGCCGGAACTGTCTGCGTTTTTTCATAATATGCCATTCCTTTCCCCAAAACTGCAGCTACAGCATAGCATGTGCAGAATGCGCTTGCAAGCGGCGGGGAAAAGGGCCCCTTATCCGCTGCCGGCGGCCTTCCGGCAGGGCGATCAATTGAACGTTGTGGATTACATCTTTTTCCGTTTCTGTATCAAACGGTATCAAAATTAGGAGGTAACTGTGAACGGTAAAAAGGTGTTTTATTCAGAACTGGCTTATGTCTTTGGAATGGTTATTTTGGCGCTTGGTACGGCCATGATGGAACTGGCGGATTTTGGCATGTCGATGGTTGTGGCGCCCGCCTATTTGGTGCATCTGCAAATTTCAAAAGCCGTTCCGGCGTTTACCTTCGGGATGGCGGAATATTGTCTGCAGGCAGTCTTGCTGATTGGGATAGCCATGATCGCGCGCGGACGGAAAATAAAGTATGTTCTCTCCCTTGGAACGGCGGTTTCTTATGGATTTACCCTTGATTTAGCCATTCGGATCATTGGAATGATCCCATCCGGTGCGTTTGTTGGACGAATCGTGCTTTATGTGTTTGGAATGGGGTTTTGCGCTGTCGGCGTTTCGCTGTTCTTTCATACATACCTTCCGCCGGAGGCTTACGAACTCTTTGTCAAAGAAGTTTCCGTGAAATACGCAACGGACATTCACAAAACAAAGACGGTTTATGATTGCTGCAGCTGTTTCCTGGCGGTACTTTTATCCTTTTCCTTTTTTGGATTCGGACATTTTGAAGGCGTGAAGTTTGGAACCGTTATCTGCGCTGCGCTCAATGGATCCTGGATAGGGATGTGCAGCAAAATGATGGAGTCTAAGTTTTGCTTTAAGGATGCACTGGAACTGAGAGACTTTTTTGCCTGACGGAACGTTACAAGGTTAAAATGGATCGGGCAGCCTCGCTTTTGAGGCTGCCCTTATTTTGTCTGACAAGGGGCGCCGGAACTACCCCGATGAGGAAAAAGAGAGGGAAAAGGAGGGGGGAGGCCTGTCAGGTTGCGACCATTTTTTCCCAAAAATAGGATTATACTGTCTCCGATACCGTGGGCGGACAAGCCCTGGACAAAGGAGACGTGGAGACATGGCGGCGAAAGGGAAGCTGAAGACGCGGGCGGCCAGGGCCCGGGAGGAAATGCGGCAGACGGGGCGGCTGGTGCTGCGCGCGCCCGCGCTGGTGCGCTTTGCCGAATGCGTCATGCGCCTGTTGCTGGGGGCGGTGCTCGCCGGGGCGGAGATCTTCGGGGGCTACGCGCCCTTTGGGCTGGGAATGGTGGCCTGCTCCGGCTCCGGGCTGGACGGCTTCTGCGCCCTGCTGGGCGCCTGCCTGGGGTACTTATCCTTCCAGGGCTTTGTGGAGGGACTGCGGTATGCGGCCGCGGCCATCCTGATTTTTTCCGTATCCTTCGCCTTCTACGATATCCGCCCTTACCGGCGGGCCTGGTTCATGCCCGCGGCGGCCGCCCTGATGGACGCGGTCACCGGCTTCGTCTACCTGTCCGACCGGGGGTGGACGGCGGGCAACCTGATCTTTTTCGGCACGGAAGTGCTCTTATGCGGCGCTTCGGCCTATTTTTACCGCATCGCCTTCTCCCCTTGGACCGGCAAGCGGGAGGAGGAGGGACTCACCCTGCGCCAGAGTGTGAGCCTGCTCATCCTGGGGGGTACCCTGCTCATCACCCTGTCCAAGATCACCCTCTTCGGCGACATCTCGGTGGGCCGCTCCGCCGCGGCTCTGGCGGTGATGGTCACCGCCTACAAGGGAGGGATCGGACCGGGCGCCACCGTGGGCGTGGCCGCGGGTATCGGTATGGACCTGTCCGCCGGGGGCATGCCGTTTTATTCCATGGCATACGCCCTCTCCGGCGTGATGGCGGGGGTGTTCCACCGGCAGGGCAGGCTGGCCGCCGCGCTGGCCTATGTGCTCTCCAACGCCCTGGCGGTGCTGTGGACCTGGAACGAGGGGCCCAATATTCCCGTGCTTTATGAGGTGTTCATCGCCTCGGTGCTCTTCCTGATCCTGCCCGACGCGCTGCTGCGGCAGGTGGGTGCCCTGGTGGCCGGACAAAACGCGCGGCAGGACACCCGGGAGCGGGCCCACAACTACGTAAAGGCCCGGCTGGAAGCTACCGCCGGGGCCTTCCGCAGCCTCCACGAAGCGCTGCGCACCGCCTTCGGGCAGACCCCGCCCAACGACAACGATGCGGCTACCGTCTTTGACCGGGCGGCCAGCCGGGTGTGCAAGCGCTGTCCCCTTCAGTCCTCCTGCTGGCAGCGGGATTATGTGAGCACGTTCAATGCCCTCAACGACGCCCTGCCCGCCATGCTGGAACGGGGACGCGGGGAAGGGGAGGACTTCCCCGCCTATTTCGCCAACCGCTGCCTGAAGTTCCCGGAATTCCTCGCGGCGGCCAACGAGGAGGTCTCCGCCCTGCTCTACCGCAGGCAGTACCGCAGCCGTCTGCGGGAAAACCGCTCGGCGGTCTGCCGCCAGTACGGCGATCTGGCCGACGTTCTGGGGACGGCGGCGGCGGAGCTGGGCGCGGAACTGGTGCCCGACCCGGTGCGGGAACGCCGGCTGCGGCAGTACCTGGCCGCCCAGGGGACCGAATGCCTGACGGCGGCCTATTATGACGAGGCGGGCCACCTGCGCCTGGAGCTGGAGGGCCAGGGGCTGGCCCCCCTGCGGAAACCGGAGAGCGTGGACAAGCTATCGGCGGTGCTGAACGTCCCCCTGCGTCCGGCGGAAGAGGATGGGCGGCGGGACCGGCTGGTGCTGGTGGAGCAGGAGCCCCTGATGGCGGTGGCCGGCGTGGCTGCGCGGAAAAAGGACGGCCAGACGGTCTCCGGCGATACGGGGGCCTGGTTCAAGCATGACGACGGCTCCCTCTACGTGCTTTTGTGCGACGGTATGGGCAGCGGGCTGGAAGCGGGGCAGGAGAGCGGACTTGCCGTGCGCCTGCTGGAGCAGTTCCTCCGGGCGGGCGTGCGCCCCGAGGCCGCCCTCAAGACCCTCAACTCTGCCCTGGCCCTGCGGGGCGAGGAGACCGGGGGCTTCACCACGGTGGACCTGCTGCGCCTGGACCTGTTTACCGGGGAAGCGGCGGTGTATAAGTACGGCGCGGCCCCTACCTATGTGCGCAAGGGGAAAACCGTCAGCCGCATCACCGGCAGCGCCCTGCCCGCCGGCCTGGCCGGGGGCGACGGGGCCGCCCCCGACGTGGCGAAGGTGCGTTTGGAGGCGGGGGACTGGGTGCTGCTGGTCACCGACGGGGTAGCGGGCAGCGACTCCGACCTGTGGGTGCGTCAGCGCTTTGCCGCCTTTGAGGGGGAAAGCCCCAAGGACCTGACACAAGCGCTCATCGACGAGAGCGCAGGCCATGGCGGCGCCACCGACGACCGCACCGCGCTGGTGCTGCGTCTGGAAAAACGGTGAGGGGGATTTCCAAGACGCTGATCCGGGGCGCGAAACCCCTCCCGTGGGAGGGCCTCACAGAGTTCCGTCGTCCGCAGGCGATGAAGTAAAATCAGGATCCGCCCTTTCCGGCGGAATGCGCGCCGGAAAGGATCCTCCTCAGAACGGACGGGGCGGCTTTTTCGCAAGAAATGGAACCCGGTCCGTCCTGCATCCCTCTGTCGGGAAAAGGCCAAAGGCCTTTTCCCG